>JAICLP010000192.1 GCA_025925475.1 Burkholderiales bacterium
ACAGGCAGAGGATCATCGCGATGGCGAGCACCACGCCGGGCACCGCGTACGGGAGCTCGGCGACGAAGCCGACCGCCTGGCGCACGCTCGCGCGCCGTCCTGCAAGCGAATAACCGAGCGGGACCGACACGAGCACGAGCATCACCGCCGCCATCGCGGCAAGCGACGCGCTGTTCACGAACGCGCGGCGCGTCGCGGCATAGTCGAACAGCACGAAGTGGAAGTTTGCCAGTGTCGCGGTCTTTGCGGACAGCGACACGCCGATCGCCGGCACGAGCGCCGTCGCGAGCAATGCCGCGAACGGCAGCGCGAGCACGACGAAGAGTCCGGTCCAGCACGCGCCTTCGACGACGCTGCGATAGCCGCCGAGCGACCATTCGGGCGTTGCCGTCGTCCATGCGGTGACGCGCACGTCGCGGCGGCGCGCAAGCCAGTTGTTGAGCGCGAGACCGCCGAGTGCGATCAGCGCAAGGAACAGCGACAGCGTCGCGACTTCCGACAGCACGCTGGTGCCGAAGCCCGCGAGCCGCTGGTAGATCAGCGTGACGAGCACCGTGAAGCCCGCCGGAATGCCGAGAAACGCGGGAATGCCGAAGTTGCCGATCGACCCGACGAAAGCGAGCATGCCGCCGGCGGCGAAGCTCGGCATCGCGAGCGGCAGCACGATCGTGCGCACGATGCGCCACGGTGCAGCACCCGACGCCTGCGCCGCCTCGACGAGATCGCGCGGCAATGCGCGAAGCCCCGCGCGGACGGCGAGAAACACGACGGGCGCCTGCTCGATGCCGAGCAAGAGAACGATGCCGCCCGGGCCGTACAACGGGTGCGCGGTGCCGGGGGCCGGCGCAAGGCCGATCGCGCGCAACAGCGTGCTGTTGGGACCGAGCAGGTTGATCCATGCAAGTGCCGTGACCTGCGGCGCGATCAAGAGCGGCGTCATGAAGCAGAACACCAGCGGCTTCTTCGCACGCACGTCGGTGAGCGACACGAGCAGCGCGAACGCGCCGCCGAGCACGATCGCGAGCGCGGCGCCGCCGACCGAGACGGTCAGCGTATTGCCGGTCGCGCGCCAGACGACCGGGCTTTCGACGACCTTCGCGAATACCGCCGGATCGAGCCGGCCGTGCGGCGCCAGCGCTTCCTGCGCAAGGCGCGCGATCGGCACGACGGCGAGCAGCACGACAAGCCCCAGCAGCGTCGCGAACGTGATCCGCTCGCCACGCCGTGCAGGTATACGCATCGGCGAGTCAGTCGAGAAGGGCCGCCCCGAACGACTGACCAGCCCCTCGGGGGGCAGCGAGCGGAGCGAGTGTGGGGGGATGATCCATGGATCAGCCGCCGAATAGATCGGCAAACCGCTTCTTGTTCTGTTCGTCCTGCTTCTCGAGCGCGGAAATGTCGACGGGCAGGATCTTGAGCGATGCGACGTCGGGGAATCCCGGCGGCGGCTTCACGTCCTTGCGCGCCGGGAAGTAACCCTGCGAGACCGCGAGCTCCTGCCCTTCCTTCGACAGCAGGAAATCGACGAATGCACGGGCGGCCTCGGGATTCTTCGTGTTGCGAAGGATGGCCGTCGGCTCGGTCACGATCGACACACCTTCGGCCGGAAAGACGAAATCGACCGGAGACCCCTTCGCCTTCGCATTGAGCGCCATGAACTCGACGATGATCCCGTACATCTTCTGACCGCCCGCGACGGCGTTGAGCACCGCGCCGTTGCCGCGCAACGCGACCGCGCCGTTCTTCGCGAGCTTCTCGTAGTAATCGTTGCCGATCGCCGGATCGCCGCGCAGCGCCGCCATGTGGATCGCCGCGGCACCCGAATAGAGCGGGCTCGGCAGCGCGACCTGACCCTTCGCTTCGGGCTTGACGAGGTCGTTCCACGACTTGGGCTTCATCGTCGCCTGCCGGTTCACGATGATCCCGGTCGTGATGATCTTCGTGCCGAAGTAGGTCCTGTCCTTGTCGTACGCGTCTGGCGGGAACTCGCGGACGTCCGCTTCGGGATACGCCTTGAGCTCGCCGGCCGCCTTGAGCTTCTCCATCGACAGCGCGTCGGCGATCAGCAGGACATCCGCGCGCGGCGCCCCCGCCGCGACCTCCGCCATCAGCTTGCTCATCACCTCCGTCGTGCCCGAGCGGAAGATCTCGACCTCGACGCCGGGATTCTTCTTCCGGAAGCCCTCGACGGTCCGCTGCGCGTCGCGGTCGGGCTGCGACGTATAGAGCACGAGCTTGCCCGACGGTTGTGCGGCCGCCGGCAATGCCACGCACAGCGCGAGGAGTGCCCCGGCAAGCCACCCCACGATTCCCGATTTCATCATTGCGCGATCATCCCTTCGCATGGAGCATTTCGATCGGTGAAACTGCGGGAAGCCGAAACGCGCGGCCGCGCGCGGCGTACCCGATCGTATACCGGAAGCCTGCACGCCTCCAACCCGCGCGCATTATGCCGGTGCATCTGAACGCGCTGTCGCGCACCGTGCATTGCGCTGCAACCGCGCACGGTTGTGGTGACTCCGAAAACCAGACGCGAAATGCAACGAGGCAGCGAACGTCCGCTGCCTCGTGTCCCCTTGGACCGCGAAAGCGTCAGCCGCCGCCCCCGCTGCTGCCCGCGCCCGCACCGCCGCCTGCTCCGGCACTGCCGCCGGCTCCGGCTCCGGCAGCCCCGCCGGTGCCGCCGGTCGCGCCGCCCGCACCTGCGCCTGCGCCCGCCGTGCCGCCTGCCCCTGCGCCCGCCGTACCGCTGGCGCCTGCGGTACCCGCCGCGCCTGCGTTACCCGACGTGCCGGCGCTCGTTCCCATGCCCCCTGCGGCGCCGTCGGCGCCCGCGCTGCCCGCACTGCCCGACGTGCCCGCGCTGGGTGCGCCCATGCCACCGTTCGCGGAACCCGTCGTACCGGTGCCGCTCGGGCCCGTTGTCCCCGCGTTTCCATTGGTTCCGGCTGCGCCCGTGGCGCCGTTGCCGTTGCCCTGGCCGGTGCCCGTTCCGCCTCCGCGCGCCACGCCGGACCGATGTTCCGATTGCTGCCGCTGCATGCACTCGGTCATCCTGTCGCCGATGAGGCCGGTGCATTCGCGGCTGCCGACCGTGCCTTCCGGCGGAATCACATGCCCCGTGGCATCCACGGCCGGCGGTGTCGCTTGCACGGTACCGCCCGGCTCGACCGTCGTCGCCGGTTGCGCGCTTGCTGCTGCAGCCGCGCCAAACGCCAGCGCTACCACGAGCGCCTTCAATTGCCAGTGCTTCATGCTGCCTCCACGTCGTTCGTTGATCGAAGCGCGCAAACGCGCGCGCGAGTCACGACAGGCAAGGCAGCACGGCCCATGCCACGTGGAGTGTGCGAACGACGTCCCTGCGCGCGCGCGGAACCCTTGTCCGAAGACGTCCGATAAGAGGGCCCTGCAGTCGGCAAATGTGCCCGCCTGCAAAGCACATTTTCCAGCGACGTACGAACTGAACGACGCCGCAACACGCGATCGCGGCGCAAGCTGCAACACGGTTCAATCGCGCTTCAGATCCGGAAAGTCCTCTTCGAAGAATTCGTGCTGCACGCGCTCGTTGCGCGCGCGTCGCCGCGCCTCCTCGTTGCGCAGCTCGACGCGCCGTATCTTTCCCGAAAGCGTCTTCGGCAACTCGGTCACGAACTCGATGCGCCGCACGCGCTTGTACGCGGCGAGCTCGCGTCGAGCAAACGCGAGAATGTCGCGCGCGAGCTCACGGCTCGGCACGCTCGCCGAGGTGACCGTCACGAACGCCTTCGGAATCGCGAGACGCACGGGATCGGGGCTCGGGACGACGGCGACCTCGGTAACGCATTCGTGCTCGAGCAACGCGCTTTCGAGCTCGAACGGACTGATTCGATAGTCCGACGACTTGAAGACATCGTCGGCACGGCCGACGAACGTCACGTAGCCGTCTGCATCGCGCGTCGCGGTGTCGCCGGTATGGTAACGGCCGTCGCGCATCGCGCGCGCGGTTGCCTCCGCACTGTCCTCGTAGCCGCGCATGAGGCCGGCCGGCCGCTCGCGAAGATCGAGGCACACTTCGCCGTCGCTGCCCTCGTGCCCGTCCAGATCGAGCAGCGCGACGCGAAAGCCCGGAAGGGGCCGTCCCATCGATCCCGGCTTCAGCGGCTGACCCGGCGAATTGCCGAGCAGCGCGCTCGTCTCGGTCTGCCCGTAACCGTCGCGCAGCGTGATGCCCCAGGCCTCGCGCACCTGCTCGATGATTTCCGGGTTGAGCGGCTCCCCCGCACCGGCGAGTTCGCGGATCGCCAAACGTCCGCGATACGCGGCGAGGTCTTCCTGGATCAGCAGGCGCCATACGGTCGGTGGCGCGCAAAGCGTCGTGACCCTGCAGCGCTCGACCGCATTCAGCAGTCCCTTCGCGTTGAAGCGCGCCGCGTTGTAGATGAACACGCACGCTCCGGCGTTCCACGGCGCGAACACGCAACTCCACGAATGCTTCGCCCAACCCGGCGACGAGATATTGAGATGCACGTCGCCCGGCGTAAGCCCGATCCAGTACATCGTCGACAGGTGGCCGACCGGATAGCTTTCGTGCGTGTGAAGCACGAGTTTCGGCTTCGACGTCGTGCCCGACGTGAAGTAGAGCAGCAGCGGATCGGTTGCCTTCGTCGGCGCATCGGGCGTGAATGTGCGCGCAAACGAGTCGGCGTCGTCGTGATTCGCGAAGCCCGTTACGCGCGGGCCTGCTGCGATCCGCGTGTAGTCGCCCGGCACGTCGGCAAACTTCGGCGCATGCGCACTGGCCGCAATGACATGCCGCACGTCGCCGCGGTCGATCCGGTCGCGGAGGTCGGCGGGCGTAAGGAGCGCCGTCGCGGGAATGACGACCGCGCCGAGCTTCATCGCGGCGAGCATCGTCTCCCACAGCGCGACCTCGTTGCCGAGCATGAGCAGGATGCGATCGCCGCGACGGACGCCGAGCGCGCGCAGGTGATTCGCAACCTGCGCCGAGCGTTCGGACATTTCGCGGAACGACCGCTTGTGCTCGCTGCCGTCGTCGCCGACGATCCACAGCGCGGGCGCATCGTTGCCGGCAGCCATGACGTCGAAGTGATCGAGCGCCCAGTTGAATTCGTCGAGCACGGGCCAGCGAAAGTCGCGGACCGCGGTGTCGTAATCGGTGCGATGGGCGAGCAGAAAATCGCGCGCGGCGATGAAGGCGTGGTGAGCGGCGTTCATGGCGGTTCCCTTCGGTCGACGTCGAAGGTTACCGCACGCAACAAGGGGATGCACGAATGCGTTGCACGCCTCGCCGCGCGCGCAGAGGCCGACCGGACCGACCACGGGCCGGCATGGACGAAGGTGCGCAGTGGTAGTCCTGCTCCTACCGCCATTCGGCAGCAGCGCCGATAGGCTCGACGGGGTTCGCCCGGCAGGATTTGCTTTCCCGTCATCGGTCCGCCGCTTGTCAACGCGGACGTGCGAACATGGCGGGCGTGACATCGCAAAGCACCGTCCCTGAGGCAACGGAGGAACGACATGGCGAAGTACGGGAAGAAGGCGCAGGCGAAGGTCAGGAAGGTCATGCACGAGCGCAAGGAGGGCAAGCTCGAAAGCGGCGGCTCGCACAAAAAAGTGAAGAGCCGCAAGCAGGCAATCGCGATTGGTCTTTCCGAAGCGCGGCGCGCCGGCGCGAAGGTGCCGCCGAATCCGAACCGCTCGTCGAAGAAATCGGCCGCGAAGAAGTCATCGAAGAAGAAATCGGCGTCGAAGAAGTCGGCGTCGAAGAAGTCCGCGTCGAAGAAGTCCGCGCCCAGGAAGACGACGAGGAAATCGGCCGCGAAGAAATCATCGAAGAAAACGTCGTCGGCGAAGAAGGGATCGAGGAAGTCCGCCTAGCCGCGGCGGCGCAGCAGCACCGCCACCCGCAGCTTGTCGCCGATCGCGCCGCGCGTGCGAGACGTTGGCACGCGCCCGTCGCGATGCCGATGCCGGCGCATCCATGACCGAGATCCTTTACACGGTCGCGACCTTGCTCGCGATCGTCGGCGGCGTCGCATGGATCGCCTCGCGGCTGCATCTGCCGCCGCCGATCCTGCTCGTCGTCGCGGGCATCGCGCTGGCGCTCGTGCCGTGGGTCCCTTCGATCACGCTCGAGCCCGACCTCGTGCTGCTCGTGCTGTTGCCGCCGCTCATCTACTTCGCCGCGTTCACGATGAGCTGGCAGGCGTTTCGCGCGAACCTGCGTCCAATCCTGCTGCTCGCGATCGGCTGCGTCGTCGTGACGACGCTCGCCGTCGGCGGCGCGGCGCACTGGCTGCTCGGATTCCCGCTCGGCGTCGCGTTCATGCTGGGCGCGCTCGTATCACCGCCCGACGTCGTCGCGCCGCTCGCCGTCGCCGAACGGCTGAGCATTCCGCGCCGCATCATC
>JAICLP010000304.1 GCA_025925475.1 Burkholderiales bacterium
GCTTCATTTACGTGAGCCCGATCGGCGACGCCGGATGGACGCACCAGCACGACATCGCGCGGATCGCGATGGAAAAGAACCTGGCGCCGCGCGTGGCGACGAAGTACGTCGAGAACGTTCCCGAAGGCGCCGACGCCGAGCGCGTGATCCGCGAGCTCGCGCAATCCGGTCACAAGCTGATCTTCACGACGTCCTTCGGCTACATGAACCCGACGATCAAGGTCGCGCAGCAGTTCCCGAACACCGACTTCGAGCACGCGACCGGCTACAAGACCGCGAAGAACGTGGGCACGTACAACGCGCGCTTCTACGAGGGCCGTTATCTCGCCGGCATCGTCGCCGGGAAGATGACGAAGTCGAACGTCGCGGGTTACGTCGCCGCGTTCCCGATCCCCGAAGTGGTAATGGGCATCAATGCGTTCACGCGCGGCATGCGCAGCGTCAATCCGAAGGCCGAAACGAAGGTCGTCTGGATCAGCACGTGGTTCGATCCCGGCCGCGAAAGCGAAGCTGCGAACACGCTCGTCGCGCAGGGATGCGACGTGCTCACCCACCACACCGATTCGACGGCCGTGGTGCAGGCGGCCGAGGCGAAGAAGGTCTACGCGGTCGCGTACCACTCGGACATGTCGAAGTACGGGCCCCATGCGCAGATCACCGCCGTCACGCACGTCTGGGACAAGTACTACACCGACCGTGCGAAGGCGGTACTCGACGGCACCTGGAAGCCCGACCATGTCTGGGGCGGCATCAAGGAAGGCATGATCGCGATGGGACCGTTCGGCAAGGATGTCCCCGAAGACGCGCGCGCGATGATGAAGAAGGCGGAAAGCGGCATCGCGACCGGCCAGCTTCATCCGTTCACGGGCCCGATGAACGACGGCGACGGCAAGGAGCGCCTGGCTGCCGGCAAGACGATCACCGACGACGCGCTTTCCAAGATGGACTACTACGTCGAAGGCGTGCAGGGCAAGCTGCCGGCGTCGAAGTAGCCCTTCGCGAACTCGCCCCCGCGGTGCGGGTCGGACTCCGATAGCCCAGGGGCGTCGGCAATGCCTTCGATTCGCACCGAGGTTCGCGCAGCGCCCATCCAGGGCTACGGCCCGGTCGCCAAGACGCTGCATTGGCTCGTCGTCGCGCTGCTGATCGCGCAATACGTCTTCGCCTTCACGATGCCCGACATCGGCCGCAATACGGTACCGGGGGCGCTGATCAACCTGCACATGTCGTTCGGCTTGACGATCCTTGCGGTCGTCGTCGTACGCTGGCTCTGGCGCATCGGCCATCCGATTCCACTGGCAACGCGTGACATGCCGTCGTGGGAGCAGCCGCTCGCACGCATCGTGCACGGCGCGCTGTACGTGCTGCTCGTCGTCAGTCCGATCCTCGGATGGATGAATGCGTCCGCGCGCGACTGGACGATCACGGTGTTCGGGCTCTTGCAGTTGCCGCATCTCGTCGCCGCGCGCTCGGCGCTCGGACGGCAGGCGGGCGACGTGCACACGTTCCTCGCATGGACGCTGCTCGTGCTCGTCGGCCTGCACGTGCTTGCCGCGCTTTACCACTACTTCGTGCGCAACGACGGCGTCCTGCAGCGAATGCTCCCCGGTACCGGCCGATAGGAAGAACGCGATGCCCATGCCGGCCGCCACGCCGTTCCTGCGCACGCTGATCGCTCTCGCTTTGTGCGCATGCGCGGGTGCGGCTCGCGCCGATCTCTGGGCCTACGTCGATGCCCAGGGTCGCTCGCACGTCGCCAACCGTCAACTCGATGCGCGCTACAAGCTCTTCTTCAACGGGAAGACGACACTCGACGCACCGGCGGCGCCGGACGAACCGGGAAGCCGCGCCATCGAGGCGCTTACCGGAACGCGCCTCTACGAACGCGTCACCGATCCCGCCGTCAACCGGCGCTACGCACAGATGATCGAGACGAACGCACACGCGAGCGGTCTCGATCCCGCGCTGGTGAAGGCGGTCGTCGCGGCCGAGTCGGCGTTCGACCCACGCGCGGTATCGGACAAAGGCGCCGTCGGACTGATGCAAGTCCTCCCGGAAACGGGCGAGCGTTACGGCGTGCATGGGGATGCGCGCCGCTCGACGACGCAAAAGCTCTACGATCCCGCGACGAACCTGCGCATCGGCACACGGTACCTGCGCGACCTGCTGGCGCGCTTCGAGAACGATGTGTCGCTGGCGCTCGCCGCCTACAACGCCGGTGAGGGCGCGGTCGCGACGCACGACAATCGCGTGCCGCCGTACGCCGAGACGCGTCGCTACGTCGATGTCGTGCAGGCGCTCTACGCGATCTACCGGCCGGCGCCGCCGGCGTCAACGAAGCGCGTGCAGATCGTCAGGCGCTCGCCTGCAGCCGACTATGCCGACGTGACGAGCGAATAACCGGCCTTCACGAGCGGCAACGCGCGGATACGCTTGCCGGTGGCCGCGGCGAGCGCGTTGACGAGCGCCGGTGCGACGCACGCCATCGGCGGCTCGCCCATCCCGCCCCAGAAGCCGCCGCTCGGCACGAGCAGCGCGTCGATCCGCGGCGTGTCGCGCAGATGCAGCATCCGATAGTCGTTGAAGTTGCGCTCGTTGACGCGTCCGTTCGTCAGCGTGATGTCCCCGTAGACGATCGCGGACAGCGCGAATATCACCGCGCCCTCGATCTGCGCCTTCGCCGCATCGACATCGACGACATGGCCGGGATCGACGCCGATGACGACGCGCGAGATGCGGATGCGGTTCTGCGCATCGACGCCCGCTTCGACGACACCCGCCGTGTAGCTGCCATACGCGGCCGCGACCGCGATTCCCCGCTGCAGGCCACTCGCTGCCGGCGTTCCCCACGCTGCGGCGTTCGCGACGGCGTCGAGAATCGCGAGATTGCGTTTGCCATGCTCGCCGGAAAGCAGCGTGCGTCGAAACGCGTAGGGATCCTGGGCCGCCGCCTGCGCCATCTCATCGACGAAGCATTCGCGGAAGAACGGATTCTGCGAGTAATAGACCGAGCGCCAGTAGCCGACCGGCACGTGCGTGTTCCGCAGCGAAAAATCGACCTGCTGGTTGGGAACCGCATACGGCGAGTCGACGAAGCTCCCGCATGCCTGCATGTCGACGCCGTTCTTCACGCGCGATGGCTCGATCGACGCGGTGATCGACGAGCAGGCGATCTTCGTCTGCCAGCCGGTGACGCTGCCCGATGCGTCGAGGCTCGCCTTCATTCGCGTCAGGCTGATCGGCCGATAGAAGTCGTGCTGCATGTCCTCTTCGCGCGACCACAGCGTCTTGATCGGCGTGCCCGGCATCGTCTTCGCGATCGCGACACCGTACTTGACGAAGTCCTGGAAGCCGCCCCTGCGTCCGAATCCACCGCCGAGCTGCGTCTTCGTCAGATTCACGTTCGCAAGCGGCACGCCGCCCGCCTCGGCCGCCACCCTCGCCGACGCTTCGCCGCTTTGGGTCGGCGCCCAGACCTCGAGCCGTGTCGCGCCGCCCTCGTTGCGGAACCATGCGGTGCAGTTCTGCGGCTCCATCGTCGCGTGATTGAGATACGGCGTGAAGTATTCCGCCTCGACGACTTTCGCCGCCGATGCGAACGCGGCCTCGACGTCGCCATCCTTGTGCGCCGTCGGCGCATTGGGGTCGGCCTGACCGGCCTTCAGATAGTCGAGAATCGTGGCGCTGGATTCGGCGCCGTTGCCCGCCTCGTCCCACTCGATCTTCAACGCCTTGACGGCCTGGTTCGCGCGCCACCAGTTGTCGGCGACGACCGCCACTGCGTCCGGCAACTGCACGATCCGCTTGACGCCGCGCATCCTGCGCGCCGCCGACGAATCGACCGATTTGACGGAACCGCCGAACACCGGACATTGCGCGAGCGATGCGTGGAGCATGCCCGGCAGCGCCACGTCGATGCCGTAGACCGGCTTGCCGCGAACCTTGTCGGGCAGATCGAAGCGCGGCACGTTCGCCTTGCCGATCAGCGTCCAGTCCTTCGGCTCCTTGA
>JAICLP010000020.1 GCA_025925475.1 Burkholderiales bacterium
GAAGATCGACGACGTACGGGTCTTGACCCTGACTCGGCGCTATCTCGAAGCGGGCATGATGGCGGACGGCTTGGTGCAGCCGCGCACGGAGGGCACGCCGCAAGGCGGGCCGCTGTCGCCGCTGCTGTCCAACGTCCTGTTGACCGAACTGGACCGGGAACTGGAACGACGCGGGCATGCGTTCTGCCGCTACGCGGACGACTGCAACATTCACGTCGGAAGCGAACGTGCAGGTCAACGCTTGCTGCAGCGACTGACCGCGTTTCTGGAACGACGGCTCAAGCTCAAGGTGAACGCGGCCAAGAGCGCGGCGGCGCGGCCGTGGCAGCGGAAGTTTCTGGGCTACAGCATGACGTGGCACCCGACGCCGAAGCTGCGCATTGCCGCTCCCAGCCTCGCGAAGCTGACGACGAAGGTGAAGGACGTGTTACGCAGTGCGCAGGGCGCAGCCTCGGCGCCACGATCCAAACCCTCAACCGCCTCCTGCGTGGTTGGGCAGCGTACTTCAAGCTGACGCAAACCAAGCGGACGCTGGAAGAGCGGGATGGATGGATACGGCACAAGCTACGCTGTGTCCTGTGGCGGCAATGGAAAGGACCTTTTGCGCGTGCGCGCAACCTGATGCGGCGCGGCTTGACGGAGGCGCGTGCGTGGCGCTCGGCGTGCAACCAACGCGGCCCGTGGTGGAATGCGGGCGGAGCCACATGCATGCCGCCGTTCCCAAGTCGTGGTTCGACCATCTGGGGCTGGTGTCGCTGCTCGCTACGGTGCAGCGCCTCCAGCGCGTTTCATGAACCGCCGTATGCGGAACCGCATGTACGGTGGTGTGGGAGGGCGGCGGAGGTAACTCCGCCCCCTACCCGATTGGAACAGCGTCGACGTCCCGTAGAAACGCCGGGATTGTCTGCTCGAGGCGCCATCCCTCGCACCAGCGCGCGACCTCTCCAGCGTTTCGCCGCATCGATGCATCGTTCAGTGCGCGGTCGAGTGCATTGCGAAACGCGGCGGTGCTGAAGCGGTCGGCGCGGACCGTGACAGCCGCCCCGGCGCGCTCGACCGCGTCGCAGGTCAGGAACTGCTCGAGATTGCTGGGGATGCCGACGACCGGAACCCCGGCGCTGAGCGCCTGGTAGCAGGTCAGCGTGCCACCGTTGCACACGACGACGCTCGCGCTCTTCGCGACTTCGATGCCGGGAAGGCTCCCGGCGACCCGCACGTTGGGCGCCGTGGGAAGCGGCCCCGCCCGCCACGCGGTCGCGACGAGCGCGGTCACTGGCATCGTTCGTAATGCTCCGATGATTCTTGGCAGGAGCTCGGCGGCGCCTGAGCTTCCGAGCGTCACGTAGACGCGCGCGTGTTCCTCTGCCGTATCGGGCCACGACCATGGCGCCGACGGTGCGGGTTCCCATAGCGCGGGGCCTACGAACCGCTGATTCGCCGGCAGTGGCCCTGCCGGAAACAGTTCCGGCACATCGGTATAAAGAACGTAATCGGCGTCGGTGTAGACATCACGAACATCGCCGTGAATGACGGGCAGGCCGTACTCACGGCGTAGCCGGTTCATGGGCGCGGCGTGCCGATGAAACGCAATCGGCCGCGCGGTGCGGAAGAGCGCGCGCGCAACCGGCAGTGGAAGCGAACGCGTGAGCGTCAACGCCGGCAGCGGCCACCGGGGCGGCCTGTAATGTGGGCTCCAGCAGGCGCTCGCGATCGTCGCATAGGGAATCCCGGCCACTCTCGCGCTCACGGAGAGAGAGAGTCGGAAGTCCCCAATTACGAGATCCGGTCGCGTATCGCGGAGCAGGGACAAGTCGGCATCGACGTACCGGCGCAGCGTCGGCGTGTCGTAGACCGGGGCACCCCGGCGCAGCGCGCGTAGGAAATCGGCAGCATTTATCGCGGGCAGCGGGTTGAAGCGAGCGTCGACCCCGGTGAAATGGTGACGCACGCGCGGATCGGCGGCGATCATCGGTTGCCATCGCGCAGCATCGACGGTGCGCAACGCTGCCAGCGGTCGCGCGATATGCGCAAGCGTGACTGCCTCGGCCACCCATAGGATCTTGCGCGGTACGCCAGATGAGCTCACGACTGTCGATTATTTTTACAATTTGTACGGCGCAGATTTCTATGTCATTGATGCATAATAGGAAATTTCTACGCATAAATCGTGCTTGGGGGCGGAAGTCGACTGTAGTCCACTTTTAGAGGGGGGTGGAATGAGGCTCGGAACCGTAATATCGGCGGTGACGTTGGCGTGCGGCGTCTGCTTCTCAACCGGACTCTTCGCGCAGACACAGGCGATCACGTTCAACCCGAAGGGAACGGGGGACGTCAGCGGGGACAAGCTGTCGATTGGCGTCTTCGACTGGGTGCCAGGGAACGCGGTGGCGATTGCGGGCAATCCATCGGGCGGTCTGGTCGTCGGCAGCAAGGTGATTTTTCTCGCACAATCCCGCCTCGGTTCGCTGCTCGATCCAAACGGCGTCGTCATCGCGTTGCCGACCGACAGAGATTTCACGTTCGTCGCGGGCGCCGGCGAAGCGGTCACGACGACGAATGGTACGCCGGCCACGAACGTGACCCTGGCATTTAACACCGCCGAAACGGACACCAATTTCTTCGAAATGTGGGTGAAGCCGGCGCCGCCGATCGCCAACATGCTCGCGGGAACTGGATTCGGCAAGACCACACAGGGCACCCGCATCCTGTACGGCAAGATCATCAACATGGCGGGCAACTTCGCCGCCGCGACTTGCGCAGGCGGAGCGGCGAGCGTCGTTTTCGACCAGTTTCTGAACAACGACTGGCCCAACACGATGACAATCTGCGGCGCGGGCGCCACCGACATTTCGGTCGAGATCCTGCAGGCCGACCCGAACTACTTCCCGGGCTTCGACCCGGGCCAGGTCGCGAACCTGAAGGCGTTCTTCAACACGTCAACGGTGACGCCTTTCAAGCAGGCCGATCCGTCGAGACTGTTCACCAACAACGATGCGGGCGTCGATCTAAGCGCTGACGAGTTGTCGATCATGCCGAAGCTCGGGACTGTGAACGGCGGTTTTAACCAAACGGGCGATCCGCTCGACTTCCAGTTTCAAGCGGATGCCAACCAGTCGTTCGTCGTGGCGACGGAGGTCGCCGGAGGATGCCGCGTGACCTACGGCGGCAACGACAAGAACGGCAATATCGCGCCGAACAGCTTCGGGCAGGCGTGCTCGAGCGACAAGGGCAACAAGCAAAACTGCTACACGTTCGGCGGACAGGTCGGCGCACCGACAATCGACCCGCCGTCCGGCGAGCATACCCACCACAATACCTCCGGTCCCGCCGGTGATTTCGTCTTCCACGCCGGTTCGCATAGCGCGCCGAAGTCGACGATGATCACCGCCGCCGTATGCAAGGATCCGGGGGCGTGCCGCCCGGCCGAGGCAAATGCCGGTTTCAAGCAGATCGATTTCGAAGGTACCGGCTCTTTCCGTTCGCTCGACGCCACGGCGACAGCGTACCTTTCGAAGAATGCGGGTCATCCGGTTGCGCCGGACAATCACGACACGCAGATCTATTACTTCCGCGTCGACATGGACGACACCGGCGAGCCCGGCAACAAGCCGTCCAAGAAGCAAAGCGACATCAATGCCTGCGGGCAATTCTTTGCCGCCGACTTGAACCAGGCGCTCGGCATTCCGGATCCTCGCTTGCTCGTATCGGACGGTGGCTTCGTCAACGCATGCGGCGCGTGCGCGGATGTGTACCAGTTTTTCATCTGCAAGGACCAGAATCCGTGCGACCCGATGTATGACAGCAAGGGCAATCCGACGAACCCCGACGTCATCTATCATGTTCGCGGCTTCCTGACCGGCGGCAACATCCAGATCCACAAGCAGATCAAGTAGCGCGATCGGTTGCGCAGCGCTTCGAGGGGGCGGATCACTCCGCCCCTTCGTCATCTTGGTGTCTTGAATGTCGTTACGCGCTGTGTGCGCGGCGCGTCCAATGGCGGCGGGTGCCGCGCGAATCGATCACGACCCATCCACTCGCGCTCTGCATCCCCAGTGCGCGCACACGGCCGTCCTCGATGCGCACGAGGCGATCGGCCATCGCCATGATCTTCTTGTCGTGCGTCGAGAAGACGAAGGTCGTACCGAGCGTGCGATTGATGTCGCGCATCAGGTCGAGGATGCCGGCCGCGGTGCGGTGATCGAGGTTTGCAGTCGGCTCGTCGGCGAGCACCACCTTCGGGCCGGTCGCAAGCGCGCGTGCGATGGCGACGCGCTGGCGCTGGCCACCCGACAGCTCGTTCGGCCGGTGCCGGCTGTACGCCGCAAGGCCGACCATCTCGAGGTATTGCGCGACGCGCGCCTGTCGCTCGTGGCGCGCGAGCTCGGGAAACCCGAGCAGCGGATACTCGACGTTCTCCGCAGCCGAAAGAACGGGGAAGAGATTGAAGGCCTGAAAGATGAACCCGATGGTGCGAGCCCGCAGACCGGCGAGCTCATCGGGGCTCTTGCCGGTCACGTCCTCTTCGTCGATGTACACCTTGCCCGATGTCGGTACGTCGATGCAGCCGATCAGGTTCAGCAGCGTCGACTTGCCGCTGCCCGAAGGACCGGCGACGGCGAGGAACACGCCGCGCTCGATCGACAGCGTGACGTCGCGCAAAGCGAGCACGCGCTCGCCGCCGACGTCGTACGCCTTGGTGAGATTCTCGACACGTACGACGCTCACGGCAGGCGTCGTCAGAACGCGTAGCGCACCTGCGTGTACACGCGATCGCGATCGTCGAACTGACCAAAGAAGCCGAGCGGCGGCCCGTGGAAAATGTCGAGGCCGGCGATCAACTGCCAGTTCTTCTCGAAGTCCCAGACGAGCCGCGGCCGCGCCATCCAGTCGGAGCGCGCGAGGCTCGCGATGTAGAGCACCTCGGCCGACACGTTGCCGGCGAGCTTGCGTGAAAAAAGAATGCTCGCGCCGGGTTCGTTGCGCTTCGGAATGATGTCCGGATCGTGGTCGAAGAACGTTCGCGCGAAGAGCTGCAGGTTGAGCCGCGTGTCCTCGGGCAGCGCGAAGTCGAGGCCGCCGACGACGTCGAGCGTGTTCTGCCGCACGACACCGTCGTCGTCGGACAGCCGCAGCACGTTGTAGCTGCGTCCGCGCGTGTAGACGAGCTCCGCCTTGAACACCGCGGGCCCGAGGTCCTTCGCGAGCGTTCCGCCGAATTGCTCGATCCGGTCGTGCCGCGCCTGGTAGACGAACGCCGGCTGCTGTGCGAGCACGATCTGCCGATAGAACGTCGGCTGCGCATCCATGCTGTCGTAGTAGAACGCCGAGCCGTCCCAGCCATTGTGCAGATACGAAAGCCGCAAGCCGGCGTTCGTGTGGCCGAGCTCGCGCCGCGGAAACTGCTCGTTGTCGAACAGCGTCGCATAGCCCGGCGGGGGCGGCGGCAGCGCAGGAAAGAACTCGCTGCCGGGCTTGCCGATGTTGTCGTACGTCGGCACCGGAATCCACACCGCCTCGGCGTGGAAGTCGCCCTTGAAGTATTCGGCGCGCGTCGCCCATTGCGGAATGCGGATCACGTCGAAATCGGGCAGGATGAATTCGCGCAGGTCCTTCGCCGACACGACGTCCGCGAAAAACAGGCCGACCATCTCGCCCCAGACGACCTGTTGCCGGCCGAGCCGGAAGTCCCAATCGCCGGCGCCGATGTCGACGTAGTTCTCGCGCGCCATCGCCTCGAAGCGCTGGTCGCGCCGCACGTCGCTCGGATAGAAGTTCGTCGCGTCGTAGACGGCGTCGTAATCGAAACGCGCCCCGATGTGATACTTGATTGCGTCGGTCAGCGCGCCTTCGCCGTCCAGTTCCGAGCGCACGAGCATCTTCGACCAATGCTTCGGGTTCGCATACGTATAGGCGAGCTCGCCGCGGACGAAGCCCCGCCAGCTGATCGTGCGCGGCCCGTTGGCCTTCGGCGTGACTTCCTCGCCGAAAAGCGATTCGCGCGATTCGTTCGCAGGCGCGGGCTTGTCGTCGTCGCCGAACAGCGAATCGCGCGATGCGGGTGCATCGGCGGCGGCCATCGTCAAGGCCGCGTCGCGGATCGCATCTGCCGTCCACGGCAGCTTGGGTCCATCGTCCGCGGCCGATGCGTGCATCGCCACGCCTTGCGCGAGGAACAGGACAGCGATCCGAACGGCCCAAGCGACGTTGTTGTTCTTGTCACGCATCGATGTCCCCGCCCGTTCGATTGTCGACGACCCTTCGCTTCCAGCGACGTCCAATGCAATCGCGATGCCGGACGGTGCTGCCATTCCGAACGTTCATCAGCCGGCGCGTCGCCGGCAGGGGCGATCCGATAAGATGCGCAATCCCGATAGGCACGCGGGGACGCGAATCGCCTTGCAGGCTTCGCGTTTGTATGGAAGATCTGGCATGAAGCGTGCTTAGTTCCGCAACTCGTTTCGCCGGTACCTGACTGATATTATCCGGGCCGAGCCCATTTCCGGCCAAAGCCGTCGGAGGACGCATGTTTCACGAATCCCATGGTTGTGGCAATGCAACGGCAATCCGGCGCTTGCGCCTGTCGCAACTGATTCCGTTCTTTCTCGCGCTCGTCCTCGCCGCCTGCGCGGGGCCGCAGTACGCGCCCGCGCCGGCATCGCTTTCGAACGTCGACTACAACTATCACATCGGCCCGACCGACGTCGTGAACGTCATTGTATGGCGCAACCCCGAGTTGTCGATGACCGTGCCGGTGCGCCCCGACGGCAACATCACGACGCCGCTCGTCGATGACCTGCCGGCCATCGGCAAGACGCCGTCGGAACTCGAGCGCGACATGGAGAAGGCGCTTGCCAAGTACATCCGCGACCCGGTCGTTACGATCATCGTCACCAACTTCGTCGGTCCGACGAAGGAGCAGGTGCGCGTGATCGGCGAAGCGGCGAAGCCGCAGATCCTGCCGTATCGCAAGGACATGACGTTGCTCGACGTGATGATCGCCGTCGGCGGCCTCACCGATTTCGCCGACGGCAATGCCGCACACATCTTCCGCGTGTCCGATGGCGGCAAGAATTACAGTGTACGGTTGCGCGATCTTCTCAAGCGGGGCGACATCTCGGCCAACGTCGACATGCGTCCGGGGGACATCCTGATCATTCCGCAGAGCTGGTTCTAGTCCCCGCTCGCGTCGCCCGCAACCGGACCTTCCATGCAAGAGTTCTATCAACAGCTGACCCGCATGCTTCGCGGCGTGTGGCATCGCCGCTGGATCGGCCTCGCGACCGCCTGGATCGCCGCCGTCGTCGGCGTGGCCGTCGTCTACAAGATCCCCGAGAAATATGAAGCGAGCGCGCGTGTCTACGTCGACACCGAGTCGCTGCTGCGTCCGCTCCTCGCCGGCCTCGCGATCCAGCCGAACCTCGATCAGCAGGTGGCGTTGATGAGCCGCACGCTGATCAGCCGGCCGAACGTCGAAAAGCTGATCCGCATGGCCGATCTCGACCTCGGCACGTCGTCTCCCAGCGCGCACGAGGAGCTGGTCGACAGGATCACGAAGACGATCCATCTCGACGGCAACGTGACGCAGAACCTCTACATCCTGACTTATCGCGACGAGAATCCCAATCAGGCGAAGAAGGTCGTGCAGTCGCTTTTGACGATCTTCGTCGAGTCGAGCCTCGGGGACAAGCGGCAGGACACGCAGACGGCGGTCCGCTTTCTCGACGATCAGATCCGCAATTACGAAAAGACGCTGCAGGCCGCCGAAAACCGAATCAAGGATTTCAAGATCAAGAACATGGGCGTTTCGCCCACGGGGTCGGGGCAGGACTACTTCACGCGCGTCAGCCAGGTCGATTCGCTGATCGAGGGCGCGAAGGTCGATCTGCAATCCGCCGAGCAGGTGCGCGACTCGTACAAGAAGGAGTTGAGCGGGGAAGAGCCCGTCTTTCTCTTCGATCAGTCCGAGGGGCCGGGGCAGGGCGCCGTGTCGACGCTGGACGGGCGCATCAACGCGCTGAAGAGCGACCTCGATACGCTGTTGCGCAAGTACACCGAAGAGCATCCCGACGTCGTCGAGACGAAGCGGCTGATCAAGCAGCTCGAGGACCAGCGGACGGCGGAGCTCGCCGCCAAGCGCAAGGCCGAGGCGGCCGCGGGCACCAAGCCGCGCAACCAGCTCGATACGAATCCTGTCTACCAGCAGATCAAGATTTCCCTCGCGGATGCCGAGGCCAACGTCGCGTCGCAGCGCGCCAAGCTCGCCGGCCTCGAGAGCCAGCAGCGGGCGCTGAAGGCGCAGGCGCAACTCGTGCCCAAGGTCGAGGCGGAATACCTGCAGCTCGTCCGCGATTACGACGTGCAGAAGAAGACGTACGAAAGCCTGCTCGCACGCCGCGAATCGGCGACGATGGGCAAGGATGTCCAGGACTCGACCGGCGCGCAATTTCGCGTGATCGACCCGCCGCGCGTGTCGCCGCAACCGGTTGCGCCGAACCGTCTCGGGCTCCTCGGGATCGCGTTGCTGCTGTCGCTTGCCGCAGGTCTCGGGATGAGCTTCGCCGTGAGCCAGTTGATGCCGACCTTTCATGATGCGCGTGGCCTGCGCGATTCGAGCAAGCGGCCGATCCTCGGCATGGTGTCCATGCTGCCGAGCGACTCGCTCGCCCATGCGCGACGCAGGAACTCGTGGCTTTTCGCGGGCGGTGTCAGTGCATTCATGGCCTGCTTCGGCGCGATATTCGCCTTCGCCCTCCTGATGGCGCGAGTGTCATGACCAGCTTGATCGAAGAAGCCGCGAAGCGGCTCGAAGAGCTCCGCGCCGCGGGTGTCGACGTTGGAACGGGGCCGCAGCGCGGGGCAGGCGACGCGGAGAGGCCGACGCCCGAAGCCGCGGTCGTTCCTCTGGACGCGAGGAAGGGGACGCATCATGGCGCAAGTGCCAATGGCGCGAACCACGCGTTCGTCCAGCGGCCCTCGTCGAACGATTCCGCGGGGGCGCAGCGCTACATCGAAATCGATTTCGAGCGGCTTCGCTCGCGCGGCTTCGTGACGCCCGACGCCGGTGCGACGCAGATCGCCGAGGAATTCCGCGTGATCAAGCGGCCAATCATCCGCAACGCGGTCGGCAAGGGCGCGGCGCACGTGAAGAACGGCAACCTCGTGATGGTGACGAGCGCGCTGCCTTCCGAGGGGAAGACGTTCACGTCGCTGAATCTCGCGCTCAGCATCGCGACGGAAATCGACAGCACCGTGCTGCTCGTCGACGGCGACGTCGCGCATCCGTCGATTCCCGAGCAGCTCGGTGCGCCGCACGGACCCGGTCTCCTCGACCTGCTGACGCGTGACGACCTCGATTTCGCCGATGCGCTCGTCAAGACGAACATCGACAAGCTGTCGCTGCTGCCCGCCGGCTCGCGCCACCGCCGCTCGACCGAGCTTCTCGCCAGCGAGCAGATGGCGAGCCTTCTGCGCCAGATCGCAACCCGCTATTCCGACCGCATCATCATCTTCGACTCGCCGCCGCTGCTCGCCACGACCGAGGCGCGTGTCCTCGCGACGAACATGGGCCAGATCGTGATGGTCGTCGCCGCCGATGTCACCACGCAGCATGCGGTGAACCAGGCGCTTTCGACGATCGAGAGCTGCGAGATCGTCATGATGGTGCTGAACAAGGCAAGCCGGACGGACGTCGGCACCTACTATGGCTATTACGCGAACGACGCGCCGGGCTGACGCTCGGTACGTCGGGCGCAGCGGCCGTCGAGCCGTGCTCGCATCGCCGTCCCGGCTCATGCCGTTGACGTGTGCGGGCATTCGCGCCTGCGCGGCGCTTGCGCTCGCGACGAACGCCGCGGTCGCGATCGCGCAAAGCGCACCGATCAACGCCGCGCAAGCCGTCCCCGGCACGGGCATCGATGCGGCTGCACCGGGCTCGCCGACGGGGGCGCAAGCGGGCACCGGCCGCAACTGGCTCCTCGTGCCATCGATCGACGCGCTCTTCACGTTCACCGATAACGTGAACCTGACGTCGAGCGATCGCAAGTCCGATTTCGTGACGCAGCTCACGCCGGCGCTCAGGTTCAGCGAGAAGACCGCCCATACCAAGTTCGAGGGGTCGATCCAGGCGCCGATCCTGCTTTACGCGCGCACCGGCGACCAGAACAACACGGTCCAGCCGATCGCCGACGTTCGCGGCGTCGCCGAGCTCGTCGAGCGCCGCTTCTTCGTCGAGACGGTGCTCGACGTATCGCAGCAGTACTTCTCGCCATTCGGTCCGCAGCCGGCCGATCTCGCGAGCGCGACGTCGAACCGCTATACCGCCCAGTCGTATCGAGTGTCGCCGGTTCTGAAGGGCGATGGATCCGGCGGCTTGTCGTACCAGGTCCGCGACGACAACATCTGGGCCGACCAGAGCAACACGTCGTTCGCCGCCCAGCGCTCGTACACGAACGAGCTGAACGGCAAGCTGACGCAGGAAGCGCGTCCGGTCGGCTGGCAGCTCGAGTACGACCGTGCGGACACCAAGTTCACCGACCTGGCGGCGCTGCGCAGCGAGATCGAGCGCGCGAGTGCGCTCTTTCGTCAGGATACGACGCTCGAATGGTCGCTCGACGCCGGCTACGAGACGAACAACTATGCAGGCCCGAGCAACTCGGCCGCGATCTATGGCATCGGCGTTCGCTGGCGGCCGACCGATCGCACGACGGCGGAGGCGAACTACGAGCATCGCTTCTTCGGCGGCTCGTATCATCTGACGCTCGATCACCGCACGCCGCTGACGGTGTGGTCGCTTCGTGCGTCGCGCGACATCACGACCTATCCGCAGCAGCTCGCGGCACTGACCGCCGGCGAGGACGTGAGCGGGCTCCTGAACCGGCTGTTCGCGTCGCGGCTGACCGACCCGGCGCAGCGGCAAACGTTCGTCGACCAGTTCATTCGCGAGCGCGGATTGCCGACGGTGCTCGCGGGCCCGCTCGCGCTCTTCAGCGAGCAGGTGACGTTGCAGCAGATCGTCGAGGCGCGCGTCGGATTGATTGGCGCGCGCAACAGCGTGTTCGGCACCGTGTACCGTTCGCGTTCCGAAGCGGTCAGCAATTCGGAGACGGTCCTGTCCGATCTGCTGCTCGCGCAGCAGAACAACACGCAAACGGGCGGCAACGTCGTCTGGACGCAGCGCCTCACGCCGCTCTACACGCTGTCGACCCGCCTCGACTACACGCGCACCGTCGAGAACGGCGCGGGCGCCGATCGCGCGCGACAGCTGGTCCTGACGACGTCGGTATCCGCGCCGCTGTCGCCGTTCACGCGCGCCATGATCGGCGCGCGCTGGCAGCGCCTGTGGTCGAACGTCGGCAACGACTATCGCGAAGCCGCGGCGTTCGTCGGCCTCAATCATGTGTTCCGCTAGATGAAACATCCCCCCACGCTCGCTCCCGCTCCGCTGGCTGCCCCCCCGGGGGCGGGTCAGTTGCTTGGGTCGGCCCTGCGCAACTGACCATGTACGAGACCTTCTACGGGCTGACCGGCAAGCCGTTCCAGCTCAATCCCGACCCGGCGTTCTTCTTCGGCAGCCGCGGCCACAAGCGCGCGTTCGCGTATCTGCAGTACGGCGTCCATCAGAGCGAAGGCTTCATCGTCATCACCGGCGAGATCGGCGCGGGCAAGACGACGCTCGTGCGTAACCTGTTCGAGCAGATCGATCGGCGCAGCCTGGTTGCCGCGCAGCTCGTCAGCACGCAGCTCGACGCCGACGACATGCTGCGCTCGGTCACCGTCGCGTTCGGACTGCCGACGAAGGCGGTCGACAAGGCGACGCTGCTCGCATCGCTCGAGGCGTTCCTTTGCAAGCTCGCGCTCGAAGGCAAGCGTGCACTGCTCGTCGTCGACGAGGCGCAGAACCTGACGCCGCGCGCGATCGAGGAATTGCGCATGCTCTCCAATTTCCAGCTGGGCGAGCAGGCGCTGCTGCAGAGCTTCCTGATCGGACAGCCCGAGCTGCGCGACATGATGCAGGGCACGCACATGCAGCAGCTTCGCCAGCGTGTGATCGCCTCGTATCACCTGGGGCCGATGGACAAGTCGGAGACGCAGGCCTACGTCGAGCATCGGCTGACGCACGTCGGCTGGAAGGGCGACCCGTCGTTCGATCCGGCGACGTTCGACGTGATTCACGCGCGAAGCGGCGGCATCCCGCGGCGGATCAACACGCTTTGCAACCGACTGCTGTTGGCGGGCTTCCTTGGCGAGAAGCACGCCCTCGTCCCCGAAGACGTGGAGGCGATCGCGAGCGAGATCCGCGAAGAGCTCGGGCCGCAGGACACGCTCGCGTCGCTGCGCGCCGCGGCGTACGAAGCCGTGTCGCCGCCCGCGCATCCGGCCGCGAACGGCAGCGGCTCGACCGCCGAGCATCTGCGCGACATCGAGGAGCGGATCGAGCGCCTCGAAAAGACCGTCGGCGGCGCCGTCGACCTGCTGCACCGCCTCCTGCATCGCGACAAGGTCGGCAAGCCCGGCGCATCGGCGGGGCGCTGATGGGTTCGTTGCGTGCCGGGGACGGGCTTGTCTGCGGCGTCGACGCGTGCGCCGTTCGACGCGTGGGCGAAACGATCGGGGTCGCGCGATGAGCACGCTCGCAACGACACCAGGCGCGCTCGGTGCAGCCGAAGCGGTCGCGCCGCTCGTCAATGCGTTGTCGATCGACGTCGAGGATTATTTCCAGGTCTCCGCGTTCGCGCCGTACATCGAGCGCCGGCAATGGGAAGGCATCGAATGCCGCGTCGAGCGTAACGTGCATCGGATCCTGGCGCTCCTCGCCGATGCGAACGCAACGGCGACATTCTTCACGCTGGGATGGATCGCCGAGCGCTATCCGGGATTGATCCGGGAGATCGCCGATGCCGGGCACGAGATCGCAAGCCATGGCTTCGGCCATCTGCGCGCGAGCGAGCAGTCGCGCGACGCATTCGCGGCCGACATTCTTGCGGCCAAGGCGATCCTCGAGGACGTATCGGGCCGCGAGGTGCGCGGCTATCGCGCGCCGAGCTTCTCGATCAACGCGAAGAACGCATGGACGTTCGACGTGATCGTCGACGCCGGCTATCGCTACAGCTCGAGCATCTATCCGATCCGCCACGATCATTACGGGATGCCGGAAGCGCCGCGCTTCGCGTTCGAGCCGCGGCCGGGGCTGCTCGAGATTCCGGTCGCGACGATCCGGATGTTCCGCAACAACTGGCCGGCCGGCGGCGGCGGCTATTTCCGCCTGTTGCCGTATGCGGCATCGCGCTGGTCGATTCGCCGGATCAATCGCCGCGACCGGCAGCCGGCGATGTTCTACTTCCATCCGTGGGAACTCGACGCCGAGCAGCCGCGCGTCGCGGGCCTGAGGTTCAAGGCGCGGTTTCGGCATTACACGAACCTGCGCCGGATGGCGCCGCGACTGGTGCAACTGCTGCGCGAATTTCGCTGGGCGCGCGCGGATCGCGTATTCCTCGCGCCATGAGAGCGCTCGCGGCCGTTCCCGTTCCCGAACCCGTCGACGATCCGATTCGCGTGCGGGCATTCGAATCGGGCGACGAGGCGCGCTGGGAGCTTTTCGTCGACGGTTGCGAAAGCGCGACATTTTTCCACCGCATCGGTTGGCGCGCGATTCTCGAGAACGTCTTCCGGCATCGCTGCCATTACCTGCTGGCGACGCGCGCCGAGGCGCTGTGCGGCGTGCTGCCGCTCGCGGAAGTCAAGACGCGGCTCTTCGGTCATGCGCTCGTGTCGTTGCCGTTCTGCGTTTACGGCGGCCCGGCCGCGAATGATGCCGATACCGAGCGCGCGCTCGTGGCTGCGGCAGCGGAACTCGCGGAGACGCTCGCCGTCGACCATCTCGAGCTTCGCAATCGGACGACGAAATGCGCCGGCTGGCCGCGCCAGGATCTGTACGTGACGTTTCGCAAGGCGATCACGGCGGATGCGGACGCCAACCTTCGGGCAATTCCGCGCAAGCAGCGCGCGATGGTGCGCAAGGGCATCGCGCGCAACCTGCGCAGCGAGATCGACGACACGCCGGAGCGCTTTTTCGATCTCTACGCGGATAACGTGCACCGCCACGGCACGCCACCCCTTTCCAGGCGCTATTTCGCCGCGCTGCTCGACACGTTCGGCAATAGCTGCCGGATATTGACGGTTTGCACGCCCGACGGCCGCGCTGTCAGCAGCGTGCTGTCGTTCCATTTCCGCGACGAGGTGCTGCCTTACTACGCCGGCGACACGCCTGATGCGCGCGCGCTTGCCGCCAACGATTTCAAGTATTGGGAATTGATGCGGCTGGCGTGCGCGGCTGGCGTGCGCTGGTTCGACTACGGCCGCAGCAAGCGCGACAGCGGATCGTACGATTTCAAGCGCAACTGGGGTTTCGAGGCTTCGCCGCTCTCGTACGAGTATCGGCTGCTGAAGCGCGGCGACGTGCCGCAGAACAATCCGGCGAATGCGCGCTATTCGACGCTGATGGCGGTGTGGCGCCGGCTGCCGCGCCCGCTCGTCAATGCGATCGGTCCCATGATCGTGCGCGGGCTGGGCTGATGAAACGACTCCCACCGGCACAACCGGCATGAAGCGCGACATCCAGTTCGTCGGCGTCGCCCCGTCGGTGCATGCATTGGCACACTCGCCCACGTCGTGGACGATCGTGCTGGCGTGCGTGGCGATCCTCGCTGCGTTCTGGCAGACGGCCGGATCGATCGTCGCCATCTGGATCCGCTCCGAGACATTCGCGCATGGCTTCGTGATCATCCCGTTGTGCGTGTGGCTCGCGTTCCGCAGGCGCGATGCGCTCGCCACCGTCGATGTGAAGCCGTGGTGGCCGGGTGTCGCCTTCGTTTTCGCGGCCGGCGCGCTGTGGTTCGTCGGCGCGAAGGCCGATGCGAACGTCGTCCAGCAGTTCGCGCTCGCGTTCATGCTGCAGGCGACGATCGTGACGATCATCGGCATCAGGGCGGCGCGGATCCTCGCGTTTCCGCTGTCGTTCCTGCTCTTCGCCGTTCCGTTCGGCGAGTTCTGCGTGCCGACGCTGATGGACTGGACCGCCGATTTCACGATCATTGCGCTTCGCGCGACCGGGATACCGGTGTATCGCGAGGCGAACCATTTCATCATTCCGTCGGGATCGTGGTCGGTGGTCGAGGGCTGCAGCGGGATCCGTTACATCATTGCTTCAGTGATGATCGGCACGATCTACGCTTCGGTCGCGTACCGCAGCGTTACGCGCCGCGCGCTGTTCGTCGCCGCGTCGATCGTCGTTCCGGTCATCGCGAACTGGATGCGCGCCTACCTGATCGTGATGATCGCGCATCTGTCGAGCATGCGCCTGGCGACCGGCATCGATCACATCATCTACGGCTGGATTTTCTTCGGCCTCGTGATGCTGCTGCTTTTCTGGATCGGCTCGTTCTGGCAGGAGCAGGCTCCGGCTTCGGCACTTCCGTTCGGCTGGCGCATTCCCACGCGGACGACCGACGCGCGCACGATGCGCGCGCAGATCGCGGCCGCGTGCGTCGCGCTCGCGCTGGCTGCCGTATGGCAGCCGATCGAAGCGGCCGTCGGCGGCGAGGTCCAGGGCGATCCGGTCGTGCCGCCGATCGCCGCGTCGGCAGGCTGGACGCGCGTGCCGATCGTCGACGACACGAAGGAGTGGACGCCCCGATACACGGGCTTTGCGACGATGCTGCGCCAGCGTTTCGCGAAGGACGGCCGCGAGGTCAGCGTCTACGTTGCCTATTATCGCCACCAGGAAGAAGGTCACCGGCTCGTCACGTCGGTGAACATGCTGACCGAGCCCAACAACTGGCAATGGCATTCGACATCCACGTCGCCCGAAACCATCGCCTGGGGAAGCCGGACGCTGAAAGCCGACCGCTCGGAGATCCTGGGCACGAAGGAGCGGCTCGAGGCATTGAGCTTCTTCTGGATTGGCGGCCACGTGACGGCCAGCGCGTACGAGGCGAAGGCCTTGCAGGCAATCGCCAATGTGCTCGGCCGCGGAGACGACGCGGCGCTCGTCGTGATGTACACGCCGAAACAGGATGCCGGCGATGCCGCGAGGCGAACGCTCGACGAATTCGCGCGCGCGATGTCGCCGTCGATCGAAGCTGCTCTCGTCAAGGCACGGGAAGGCGGTCGATGAGCACTGCAGAGCCGCCTCAAAGCGCGAATTCCGCCTCCGTCGGGGGCAGCGAGCGGCGCGCGCCGCGAGCGTGGGGGGACCATGCACGCGCCACCGGTCCTTCCCTGATCGTGCACGTCGTTTACCGCTTTGCGGTCGGCGGCCTCGAGAACGGCCTCGTCAACCTGATCAATCGGCTGCCACCCAAGCGCTGGCGTCACGCCGTCGTCTCGCTGACGAGCGTCGACGCGCAATTCGCCGAACGCGTCGCGCGCGACGACGTTCAGTTCGTAGCACTCGGCAAGGGCGAGGGCCACGCGATCCATCTCTACCCGCGGCTCTTCCGGTTGTTCCGCTCGCTTGCGCCGCGCATAGTTCATACGCGCAATCTCGCGGCGCTCGAGGCGGCGGTTCCGGCATGGCTCGCGCGCGTCCCAGTTCGCATCCACGGCGAGCACGGCCGCGACATCGACGATCTCGACGGGACGAGCGTCAGGCGACGGCGCGTGCGCAGGGCATTCGCACCGTTCGTCACGCGCTATGTCGCGGTGTCGCCGGATCTCGCGCAGTACCTCGAAGGCGAGGTGAAGATTGCGCGGAGCCGCGTCCAGCAGATCTGGAACGGTGTCGACACCGAAACTTTCGTACCACGCGTCGGCGCGCGCAGGCCGGTCGCCGGCTGCCCGTTCGACGCCGCGCAACACTGGCTGATCGGCTCCGTCGGCAGATTCGACCCGGTGAAGGATCACGCGACGCTTGCGCGTGCGTTCGTTTCGCTCGTGGCGAACCGGCCGGCGCTCAGGTCGCGCGCGCGGCTGGTTCTCGTCGGCGACGGCGCGACGCGGCGCGACGTCGAATCGATCCTCGCACAGGCCGGCGTTGCCGACTGCGCATGGTTCGCGGGCGAGCGGCACGATGTCGCGCACGTGATGCAGGGGCTGGACTGCTTCGTGCTTCCGTCGCTGGCCGAAGGCGTGTCGAATACGATCCTGGAAGCGATGGCGAGCGGACTGCCGGTTGTCGCGACGCGCGTCGGCGCGAATGCGCAACTCGTCGTCGACGGACATACCGGGCGACTGGTGCCCGCGTCGGCTCACGATGCAATGGCGCGAAGCATCGAAGGCTACATGAACGACGAGGCGAGCGTGCGCGAGCACGGCCGAAACGCACGCGCAGTCGTCGAGCGCAGGTTCAGCCTCGACGCGATGGTCGACGGCTACGACGACCTGTATGGCCGGCTGTGCGCGGGCGCATCGCTTGCCGGTACTCGCGCGTCGCTGTCTCCGTCGCGCATCGACGCGTAATCGGAGGGGGAGCTATGTGCGGCATCGTCGGCATTCTCGACCCGCGCGGGCAAGGCGAGATCGAGAAGCGCCTTCTCGAGCGAATGAACGAGACCCAGTTGCACCGCGGACCGGACGCGGGCGGGGTTCACATCGAGCCCGGCGTCGGCCTCGGCCATCGTCGGCTCTCGATCATCGACCTCTCCACCGGCCAGCAACCGATGGCGAACGCCGACGGCAGCGTCGTCGTTATCTTCAACGGCGAAATCTACAATTTCCAGGCATTGATCCCGGAACTCGGCAAGCTCGGTTACGCGTTCCGCACGCGCAGCGACACCGAAGCGATCATTCACGCGTGGGAGGCGTGGGGCGAGTTGTGCGTCGAGCGCCTCCGCGGCATGTTCGCGTTCGCACTCTGGGATCGCAATCGCTCGACGCTGTTCCTCGCGCGTGACCGCCTCGGCGTCAAGCCGCTGCACTACGCGACAGCGCCCGATGGACGGTTCGTCTTCGGCTCCGAATTGAAGTCGTTGCTGGCGTATCCGGGTTTCGATCGCGCGATCGACCCGTGCGCCGTCGAGGAGTATTTCGCGCTCGGCTATGTCGCGGAGCCGCGGACGATTTTCGCCGCCGCGCGCAAACTGCCCCCGGCACATACGCTCACGTTCCGGCGCGGTGCCGCCGAGCCGGTGCTGCGCCGATATTGGGACCCGCGCTTCACGCTCGACAATCGGCTTGGCGTCGACGACGCCGTCGACGAACTTCGCGCACGTCTCGCGCAGTCGGTCGAATTGCGGATGATCGCCGACGTGCCGCTCGGCGCATTCCTCTCGGGCGGCGTCGATTCGAGCGCCGTCGTCGCGACGATGGCCGGGCTCTCCCAGGCGCCGGTGAACACCTGCTCGATCGCGTTCTCCGATCCGTCGTTCGACGAATCGACGTTCGCACAGCAGGTTTCGGACCGTTATCACACGCGCCATTTCGTCGACCGCGTCGATAGCGACGATTTCGACCTGATCGACGACCTCGCGCGTCTCTACGACGAGCCGTTCGCGGACAGCTCCGCCATTCCGACGTACCGCGTGTGTCAGCTTGCGCGAAAGCACGTGACCGTTGCGCTGTCCGGCGACGGCGGCGACGAGAGCTTCGGCGGCTACCGCCGCTATCGCTTTCATCTCGCCGAGGAACGGATGCGCAGGGCGCTGCCGCCAAGCGTGCGGCGGCCGATGTTCAGCTTCCTCGGGCAGGTCTATCCGAAGGCCGATTGGGCGCCGCGTTATCTGCGCGCGAAGTCGACGTTCGAAGCGCTCGGCCGCGACGACGTCGGCGCGTACTTCCACAGCATGTCGATCGTTCGCGAAGGCATGCGCCAGCGATTGTTCAGCGGCGCATTCAAGGCGCGGCTCGGCGGATACCACGCGTCGGAGGTCTTTCAGCGCCATGCGCGCGCAGCCGACACCGACGATCCGCTGGCGCTCATTCAATACATCGATCTCAAGACGTACCTCGTCGGCGACATCAACACGAAGGTGGATCGCGCGAGCATGGCGCACTCGCTCGAGGTGCGCGAGCCGCTGATGGATCACCCGCTCGTCGAGTGGCTCGCGTCGCTGCCGTCGTCGCTCAAGATGCGCGCAGGCGAGGGCAAGTGGCTGCTGAAGCGCAGCATGGATTCGCGCCTGCCGGCCGACCTGCTCTATCGGCCGAAGATGGGCTTCTCGGTTCCGCTTGCGAAGTGGCTGCGCGGACCGCTGCGCGATCGGCTGCGCAGCACGCTCCTCGGCGAGCGCCTCGCCGCGACCGGATACTTCGATCATCGCTCGCTGCGCGAACTCGTCGACGCGCACCAGTCGGGCCGCCGCGACTACAGCTCGCCGCTATGGGCGTTGCTGATGTTCGATGCGTTCCTTCGCAACGTCGTCGATTGCGCGGCGGAGCGGCCGTTGCTGAAGACGGCCTGAGCGTCGCCGGCCATGTGCGGCATCCACGGGATCTTGCACCTCGACGGCGCGCGCGCGACTGCGGCAGCGCTCGCGCCGATGGCGCGAATCACGCGCCATCGCGGACCCGACGACGAGGGCAGCCATGTCGAGGATGCGCTCGCAATCGGCATGCGGCGGCTGTCGATCATCGACGTCGCGGGCGGGCACCAGCCGCTGACGAACGAGGACGAGACGCTGTGGCTCGTCGCAAACGGCGAGATCTACAACCATGCGGCGCTCGCCGACGATCTTCGCGCGAAGGGACATCGCTTCCGCACCGCGTCGGATTGCGAGACGATCCTGCACCTCTACGAGGAAGACGGGCTCGAATTCGTCTCGCATCTGAACGGGATGTTCGGGTTCGCGCTTTGGGATCGGCCACGCCGGCGGCTGGTGATAGCGCGCGACCGGCTTGGCATCAAGCCGGTTTATTTCTGGAACGACGGCCGCCGCCTCGTTTTCGCGAGCGAGGCGAAGGCGATCCTCGCGGCGCCGAGGGTGCCGCGCGCGCTCGATCGCGCCGCACTCGGCACGTACCTCGCGCTTGGCTACGTA
>JAICLP010000150.1 GCA_025925475.1 Burkholderiales bacterium
GCTCGCCGCCGGATTCGTCTCCGTTGCCGTAGGCGCCACTATCGGCACGCTGCTCGGGCTTCTCGCCGGCTACAAGGAAGGCTGGTGGGACCGCGCGATCATGCGGCTTTGCGACGTGCTGTTCGCATTCCCCGGCATCCTGCTCGCGATCGGCATCGTCGCGATCCTCGGCGGCGGCATGGCGAACGTGGTCGCCGCGGTCGCGATCTTCAGCGTGCCGACCTTTGCGCGCCTCGTTCGCGGCAACACATTGGCATTGAAGCACCTGACGTACATCGAGGCCTCGCGCAGCCTCGGCGCCTCCGGTCGCACGATCGTGTTTCGCCATATCTTTCCCGGCACGATCTCCGCGGTCGTCGTCTACTTTTCGCTGCGCATCGGCACGTCGATCATCACCGCGGCGAGCCTGTCCTTCCTCGGCATGGGCGCGCAGCCGCCGACGCCGGAATGGGGCGCGATGCTCGATGCGGCGCGTTCCGACATGCTGACTGCGCCGCACGAGGCGATCTTCCCGGCGCTCGCGATCTTCCTGACCGTGCTCGCGTTCAACCTGCTCGGCGACGGATTGCGCGACGCGCTCGATCCGCGCATCGAGCGCCGATAGCCGCCGATGGTCGAGGCCCCGCATCGCGAACTTCGGCCGCCTCCGAGCTCACGCATCTCGCCACGCCACGAAGATCCTGAACCGCCCTGCTATAGGGTCAGCGCCGGCGCGGCGGCACGCCGAGCGCTTCGTAGAGCGGACGCAGAACGCTGCGCACCATCGGCAGCTTGCCGCGATACCAAAGCGCCGCGAGCATCGCGAGCACGCCGTTCAGCGCGAACGTGAACGGCGTCCCCATTGCAGCGGCAATCGCGCCTGCCGCAAGATTGCCAAGCGGCGCCACGCCGAGGAAGGCCAGCGTGTAGAACGCGGCAACGCGCCCTCGCAGGCGATCGTCGACGATCGTTTGCAGGATCGTGTTGGCCGATGCCGCGGCGAGAATCGTTCCGCCGCCGACCAGGACCATCAGGAGCAGCGCGACCGGAAAGATCCGCATATACGCGAACGCCGCGAGCGCTGCGCCGCTCGTCGCGACCGCGTACATGATGACTCGGCCGAGCCCGCGTACCGTCGCGCGATGCGCAAGGTGCAGCGTCGAGCCGAGCGCGCCGACGCCCGCGGCGGACAGCAGGTAGCCGAGCGTATGCGGGCCGCCGCCGTAGATGTCCTTCGCATACACCGGCATCAGCGACGAATACGGCGAGATCGTCCAGGCGAGCGCCGCGACGAGCACCAGCAGCGCGCGTACCGGCTTCAATCCCTGCGCGTAGCGAACGCCCTCGATCCAGCTCGCCCACCAGCCCGATGCGGCGACCGTCCGGATGTCGGCGGGCCAGTCCATCTTCGCGATCGCGATGATGACGGCGAGGAACGACAGCGCATTGAGCGCGAAGCAGATCGCCTCGTTGGTGAGTCCCAGCAAAAGCCCGGCGAGCGCGGGACCGATGACGCGCGCGGTGTTGACGAGCATCGAATTGAGGGCGATCGCATTGCCGAGATCGCCGCGGTCAGCGATGAATTGCACGTACATCGACTGCCGCAGCGGCGTGTCGAAAGCGCTGCAGGTTCCGAGCCACAGCGCGAGCACGATCAGATGCCACGTCTGTATCCAGCCGAAGGCGACGAGCACGGCGAGAACGACCGCCTGCGCGAGCATCAGCGACTGCGTAATCAGGAGACCGCGGCGTCGATCGATGCGATCGGCGACGACGCCCGCGACATTGCCGAACAGCAGGATGCCGACGTTCGCGCAGAATGCGACGACACCGAGCAGCCATGCCGAATTTGTCAGGCGATACGTGAGCCAGCCCATCGCAACCTGCTGCAGCCACGTGCCGATCACCGACAGGCCCTGCCCGGTGAAGAACAGGCGATAGTTGCGATGCGCGAGTGCGCGGAAAGTGCGCGGAAGGCGGCGTTTCACGGCGAGCTTGCGCCGCCGTGGGAGTTCCTGCAGAAGCCAATCACGCGTGGATCATCTTGTATTCGGGTCGCACGCCATTCTATCGTCCCGACGCCAACGCGTTACCATTGCACCCAATCATCTTCGAACAAGCGGTCTGCGCGATGAAGATTACCGAGCACTGGGAACGCATCTACGCGACGAAACGTCCGCATCAGGTGAGCTGGTATCGCCGCCACCTCGACGTCTCGTTGCGGCTGATCACGAACGCGAGCGACGACCCGGCGACGCGCATCGTCGACGTCGGCGGCGGCGAATCGACACTGGTCGACGATCTGATCGCCGCGGGCTACCGTGACGTGACGGTTATGGATCTATCGGCCACGGCGCTCGAGGTGGCGCAGCGGCGTCTTGGCGACGATGCCGCGCATGCGACATGGATCCAGGCCGACGTTTGCACGCATCCTTTCCGCTCGCGCGTCTTCGACATCTGGCACGACCGCGCGGTGTTCCACTTCCTGACCGATTTGCGCGATCGCGCAGCGTATGTGCGGCAGGTCGGACGCGCTGTGCGCGACGGTGGCCACGTGATCGTCGCGACTTTCGGTCCCGACGGCCCGCTGCAATGCAGCGGTCTCGACGTCGTGCGCTACGACGCGCAATCGCTGCACGACGCGTTCGGCATGCGCTTCGCACTCGTTGACCATCTCACCGAGGCGCACGAAACGCCGTGGGGCACGATCCAGCAGTTCGTCTACTGTTACTGCAAGCTGCTGCGCGATTGAACGGGGAGCGGCCCTGCGCCCGGCTCCCGAGTCAAGCACGGTCGAGCCGGTAAAGCGTCGACTCGCCGTACCCTTTCGCAAGCAGCAGGCGACCAACGTACTCGAGCGCGAATCCCTGCTGCGACGAGGACGCGAGCGTCGCCGCGAACGCTTCACTTGCATAGACGTTGCCGGGCTGCGTAACCGGCTCGATGCGCGCCGCACGCGTGACGCTCGAACCGAAGAAGTCGTCCCTCCCCATGACGGGATCGAAGCCGCGGAACACGGGACCGGCATGCAGCGCGATGCGGATGCGGCTCGACGACGGCAGGCCCGCATCGGTCCAGTCGACGTCGAGCGTGCGCTCGAGGAAGCCGAGTGCGAACTCGGCGGCATGGTCGGGCGCGTCGAAGACGACGTACAGCCCGTCGCCCCACGTCTTGGCGTCGAGCGGCTTCACGCTCGCGTCGGCGATCTGCGCGGCGGCGATCTTCAGGAAGTACTCGTGGAACCGCGGCGCGAACGTATCCTGCACACGGCTGAAGCCCGCGAAGTCGGCGAACATCATCGACTTCCACGATCGCGGCGGGTGCTCGACCGCGCGGGCGCCGTCATCGCTTGCACGCGGCGAACCTTTGCGAGAATGCGCCGAATCGTACGATGGCGACGCCTCGCCGCGCAAGGCACGCAAATCGATCACGTCCGGCTCGCCGAGCGTGCGCCTCCAGCGCTCGTACGCAGCGCGCGTTCCGCCGATGCCGCCGTCCGATTGGTGATCGATCACGCACAGCATCGAAGGGGACGTTTCGAGCTGCGCGGCGCGAAGCTTCGACAAACCTTCGACGAGCGCCGCCGCCTGCTCGAACAGCGAGTCGTCGCCGAGGTGATTCTCTTCGGTGGCGAGGATGACGCGGCTCGCGCGCGCGAGCGCCGCATCGAAGCGCGGCACCCAATCGGCTCCGCCCGGCGCAACGCTCGTACGGATGAAATCGTCGCGATGGAACGGCAGCACGACGTTGACCTCGCAATCGCATGCGAGCGCGGCTTCGATGAACAGCAGGTCGGCGCCGCACGCCGCCGATGCGAAAGCGATCGGCCGATGACACCCCGCGAGATGCCGGTCGAGCGCCGCGCGTACCGCCGCAACGAGCGACGCCGGGAAGCGCGGCGGCGCCGCCGGATCGGTGTCGATCATGTGTCCGGCGAACGCGACGACGTCGGGCACGCGCAGGATCGGCAGAAGCGTCTGCGCCTGCGGAACGGCGCGCGCAAGAAGCCGCACCTGACGGCGCATGGTCCCGACCATTCCGGCGTTGCCGCCGGCAAGCGTGCACGCCGCCGCGTAGCTTCGGGCGGCCGCGTCGATGTCGCCCAGCAGCAACTGCGCCTCGGCATCGCTTGCGACATCCCATGCCGACGCCGGGTTGCGCATCGCGATTGCGCCCCTCATTTCGCGCGCAAGCGCCCGCGCAGCCTCGCGCTCGCCGAGCAGCAGCGTCAGGGCCGCAGCGTTGATGCCGGGATGCGGATCGTGTGCGAAGCCGTACGCGCGAAGGTACTCGTCACGCGCACGTGCAAGAAGCGACGCGGCGCCGGCGCGTTCCGGTGCGCGATGAAAGGCGTCCTTCAGAAGTCGCCCGCGCAGGCTCAGGATATCGGCGAGAAGAGCGTCCGGGTGCGGCGCTGCCTCGGCCTTGTCGAGCAACGCATGGGCGACGCGCGTCGCTCCCGCGCGCGCATGAGCAAGCGCGCCGTAGTAGAGCAATTCACCGTCGTCGCGCGGTTCCGCGATCGCCTCGCGAAACGCGTCGCATGCATCCCACGGCGCGCCGCGGTCGAGATGCGCGCGGATGTCGTCGATCGACGTAGACGTTTGACTTCCCTCCGCGCTTCGCGCTTCGGGGCTCATTCGCGCTCGGGGCGGCCCTTCGCGCTCAGGATGCCTTCGCCTCGGCGATATCGGAGCGCAATCGCCGCACGCTGATCAGGTTGCGCATTTGCGGGGGCAATGCGTCGATCACCGATCCTGCCTGACGGAGCTCCGCCGTTTTCTGCGGCGATCCGGCAAGGGCCGACGCATAGAGCGCCTGCGCGAATTCGACACGCTGAGTAAGGTCCTCGTTGTCTGTTCTCGCATAAAGGCGACGCTGCAAATCGAGCACCGGCTCGACGAGCCGTCGCGCGTCGTCGTTTCGTCCCAGGCGCGCGGCGATCATCGCGGCAAGCGTCGCCTGAATGCCCGCGTCGCGCTCCTCGCCGAGGTTGCGCGGCGGCAGACGCTTGCGGATCTCGAGCGCGCGCTGGATTTCGCTGTCCGCACTTCCGTAATCGTGAAGCGCATACGAAGCAGCGGCCGCCGTGCGCCATGCCATTTCCAGAAACCGATCCCGGGAGTCCTTCTGGCCGGCGGTCGATACGGGGATGCGCTCGATGTGTTGAGCGGAGGCGCGCGCTTGCTTTTGAATGGCGCCGAAGTCTCCGTTCGCATACAGCGGTGCGTAGACGCCATAGCCGGAGCCGAGCCAGCCGGAAGTCGGATATCCGTAATTTGCCAAAAATTCGACGCTGATCTCGCGTCCGAACGAGCCGGGTGGCAGATGGTCGGTCGCCAATGCGACAAAGCGCTGGTTCGACGCGAGCGCCGTCCCGGCCGCCTGACGATTCCCGGAATCGGCGTCGAGCCGCGCCAGATAGCCGGCGGTCAGCGCGAATACGTTGCCGATGAACGCGCTGTCCTTCACATGGTCCGCGATGGCGACCGCCGCACGAAGACGATCCCGCGCCTTGTCGATTTCGCCAAGCGACACGAGCAGGCCGCTGGCGCCATCGTAAACGTTCGTGAGGTTGTTCCAGGCGATCTGATTGGTCGGGTCGAGCTTCGTGACGGCTTCCCAGTCGCGCGCATCGCGATCATTCAGCTCGAGCGCCTTGTGGATGTGGAGGTCGGTCCATTCCGTGTTGGCAAGGCTGTCGAGCAGTAGCGCTTCGGCGCGCAGCGCCGACATGTTGCCGGGCTGCCTGGCGAGGACCTTGGTCGTCACGTCCAGTGCCTCGCTCGTCACGTTGCGAACCTGGTCGAAGCGCCCGAGATTTTGCAGCGCGGTGGTCTGCCATGCCGTCGCCTCGGCGAAGGCGACGGCCGCCGGAACATCGTCGAGCGATAGATTCGCGATTCCGCGGGAAACCGCGCGCGCTTCGTCGAGCGTCTGGATCGCCGCATCGTTCTCGTTTACTTGCTGTTGCGAAAAGCCAACGTAGGTCAGCGCGAGTCCGTACGCGCGACGCACGGCAAGCGACGGTGAAGGCCCCGCCATCGCGGCCTTTAGCGCATCGGCACCCTGCTTTGCCAGCGGCAGCTCGTCATTGAGTCGATTCTCGCTGCCCGCCACTTTTGCCTCGGCGACCATACCGAGCGCAAGCCCGATTGCCGTCGCTTCCGATTTGTCGCCCTGCTTGCGCAGCTTTTCCAGCACCGGGACGGCGTCTGCAAGGGCCTTCTTGCTCTCGGCGAGATTCGACTGGTTGCGAAGCGCTGCCCCGTAACGCACGAGCGCCAGTGCACGGTTGCGCTGCGTCTCGTCGGTGCGAAGCGCGGGCGGCAACTCGTCGTAATAGGCGACCGCGCGCTTCGCGAGCGACGCCACGATGTCGAGTCGTCCGAACGGCTCGAGCTCCTGGTAGAAATCGTCGAGCAGGTAGACGACGAGCTTCTCCGCCTCGCCACGCGCCTGTTCCGCGAGCAGGCGCGTCTGTTGCGCTTGCGCCTCCGCCCTCTGCGCGCGCTTCATGCTTTCGTAGCCGAAGAACGCGCCGGCGATCGCCGCGATCGCGAGCACGCCGCAGATCGTCGCGACCTGCCGCGCGCGCACGAGCGCCTTGCGCGTCGCACGCTCCCGCGCCTGCTGCTCGGCGAGTTGCCGCTCGGCCGCGTCGCGCGCCTCGCGCTCGCGGCGCAGGTCGCGACTTGCGCGTACGACGCTGCACAGCACGTCGTGGGTAAGCTCGGCGCGGCGCACGTCGAGGCGCTCTTCCACGCGCAACAACCGCCGGTCGACGAGCGTCGCGAGCGCGTCGGGCGTCGCACCCGCCGCGCCGAACGCCTTCTTCACGCGCTCCTCGGCGAGGCTTTCGCGAAAGCCCGATTCGGTGAGGAGCTGATCCTCGATGAAATGACGCACGCCCGCGGGCTGATCGGCGAGCGCGCGCTCGTAGAATTCGGCGAGGATCGTGTCGTGCGAGCCGGCCAGCAGATCGGCCGAGATCTCGCTTCGTCCCTGTGCGATCCGCGCGTTGTTGAGCTCGCGGCAGATCAGTGACAGAAGCGACGGCTCGACCTCGGCGTTGCGCAATTCCGATCCGCCGGCGATGAAACGCACGATCGCCTCGGCGACCTCCTGCGATACGAGCCGGCCGCCGGGCTTCATCACCGCTTCGAGCGCCTGCTCGCCGGTCATCGGCGCGAGCCGCATGCGGTTCTGCGTGATCGACGGCATCGCCGCCTTGAAGGCCTCGAGGTGCGCGAGGTAATCCTCGCGCAGCGCGATCAGCACGCGGTAGTCGCTGCGCGTGAAGTCGAACTGTTCGGCGACGCTGTCGTCCGCGTCGATTCGCGCTTCCAGCGCTTTCGGCGGACGGTTCTCGACGAGGTCGGCGAGTTCGTCGACGAATTCGGCGGCGCGCCGGCGGCCGAAGTCGTCGCCTTGCGCGAGCGTGAAGATTTCCTCGAACTGGTCGAAGATCAGGAGCGGCGTGAGCGTCCTGCCCGATGCGTCGCGCAGCACATCGCCGCGGTGATGCAGGAATTCCCACAGCGATTCGCCGGGCACCGCGACGCCGACGTGCGTCCACGTGCCGGACGCTTCGCTCGCGCGGAAGATCGCCTGCTTGATCTGTTCGGCGGGCGGCGGCGTATCGCGTGAATAGTCGATGCGCACGTAGACCGGGCAAAACCCGAGCGGACGCAGGCGCGGCGCGATACCCGCGCCGAGAATCGACGTCTTGCCGAGCCCCGACTTGCCGAACAGAATCGTGAGCAGCTTGCGCTGGATGCGCCGCGCCAGCTCCGCCACCTCCTGTTCGCGGCCGTAGAAGAACTGCCGCGTATCCTCGGTGAA
>JAICLP010000375.1 GCA_025925475.1 Burkholderiales bacterium
CGGCTCGTCGCGAAACCATTGCAGCACCGCGCTGACGTAGCGCCGATCGTCGGGAAAGCGCTCGCGCAGCGAGCGCGCGAAATCGATGGTGCGCGGATTGCCGGGCGGCATCCTCGCGTTCTGCTGCATCTCGAATGCCGACGCAACCGGATAGCTGTCGACGAGCAGCGACGTGAGCGTGTAACGCAGCGGCTGCGTCACCGGCGCGCGCGTCAGCAGCTGCTGTTCGCGCGAGTAACCGGCGAGGCCGCCTGCGCTCGCGCGCGTGCCGTCGGCATCGATCTCGGGCATCGTCGCTGGAAAATCGAGGGCGAAGAGCCACGGATGATCGTTGGGCTCGAGGGTCACCGTGTAACGCACGCTCGGCGCATTGCCTTCGAGCAGCCGGCCGCCGGCGCGCGGCGACAGCGCGCGCCATTCGCGGCCATTGAAAAGCGACAGCACGGGACCGCGCCAATAGCGCAGCCGCGACGGCGGCGGAGCACCATCGAAATCGACGCGAAACGCGATCGCGTCGGACAGCGACAACTCGCTGATCGAGCCCGGCGACATCCGATCGGAGAGCCCGGTCGCCGCTGCGCGGTCGGCAGGCAATCCCCATAAGGGACTTGCGAGCCGCGGAAAGAGCAGGAAGAGCGCTGCCGCGATCGGCAGCCCCTGCGCGATCATCGTCGCGGTACGAAGCCACGCCGCGCGCACGCCGCGCGCGCTGATCGGCATTGCCTGTTGGCTGCCGAGCGCTTCGAGCGCGGCGCCGGTCGCGAGCACCGCGGGCAGCGCCGCAACGGCGGCGAGTGGCGACTGGTTGTAGAAGAACGGCGTGATCAGCAGGAAGATCGCGAGGCAGACGAGCAGCGTGCCGTCGCGCAGCGTCCGCACCTCGAGGAACTTGATGCCGATCAGCACGTACAGGAATGCGACGCACGGATCGCGGCCGACGAAGTAACCGAATTGCTTGCGGATCAACAGCGCGATCGCGAGCGCGACAATCGCGAGCGCCCAGGGTGGGATGTGATCCCCCCACGCTCGCGGCCGGTTGGACGAACTTCGCGCTTCGCGCTCACGTGCTCGCCCTTGGGGCGGCCCATCGGCCTCGCGCGCTTCGCGGCCCCCCACGGGGGTGGAATTCGCGGCTCGGGGCGGCCCTTCGCCGCGAATGGCGCGTTTGCGCAACAGAACGAAGCGCAGCACGACCAGCGCGACGCCGAGCACGCCGACCCACAGCGGCAGGTACGCGGCCTGCGGCAACTGCGCGGCGATCAGCAGAATGCCGAGGCTTGCGACTTGCGGCGGCGCGAGGAGCACGCCGGCAACGGGATCGGCCGGCGCGGCCAGGCGGCGCAGCGGCAACGCGATCACGCGGGTGCCTCGGGATACAGCGCAAGCGCCGTCAGCACCCGCCGCCGGTGCTCGGCGTCGGTCGCCGCCGGAAACGCGCGACCCGGCAACGACAGCGCGAACGGTCGCGCCGCGCGCTCGGCGTCGAGCACCCATGCGGTAAGACGCGACAGCCGCGCCTCGACGTCGAGGTCCAGCGGCAATTTCGACCATTCGAACGCAACCGGTCCGCCGGCCGCATTGCCTTCGAACGCCTTCGAGAACCAGCCGGCGCCGCGCGCGACCGCTTTCCATGCGACATGCTGCAGCGGATCGCCGCGCTGGTAATCGCGCAATCCGGCGAGGTCGCTTTCATCGCCGCGTCCCTGCGCGCGCGCATCGAAGCCATATTCGCCGGCAGGCAACGGCGGCGGCGACGTTTCCGGCGTTGGATACGCGATGCCGGCGAGCGGAAAGTGCACGTACGCGAAGCCGCGCCACAATGCGAGCGGTTGCGTCGACGAGAGCGTGACGCGGCCGAGCGCGACGCGTCCGCGCGCAGGCACCGGCACCGCGAGCGTCACCGTCGCAAGCTGCCCGGCCGTCACCGCCGTTGTCACAGTGACGCCGTTTGCCGAGATCGCAATCCCGCGGCGATCGACCGATCCGGCGGCGAGCGACAGCGAGAAGACGATGTTGCTGCCGGCGAACGCGTCGCTCGCGGCGAGCGGCTTGATCTCGATTCCCGCGAGATTGCGGAATGCGTGCAGCAGCGTCGACGCGATCAGGCCGCCGAGCAGGAACGTGACGGCGAGGCCGAGCGACAGCGCGTAGTTGAGCGACGTCAGCAGCATCAACAGCAGCGTCGCGATCACCGCGAGGCCGCGTCGCGTCGGCAGGATGTAGATCCGCGAGTGATGCAGAACGACCGGCGCGCGATCGGCCGGCGCGAAGCGGAAGGCGCGCTGGCGGATGCGAACGAGGATCTGGCGCATCGACGCCTCCCTCTCCCCGCGACCGGGGAGAGGGCCGGGGTGAGGGGTTCCGCCAATCACGGCAGCGCAACGGCTCGCAGCAGCGTCTGTGCCTGCAATGCGCCGGCGCGTGCGCCGCCCGCGAGCCGATGGCCGGCCACCGCGGGAAACACCGCCTGCACGTCCTCGGGCACGACCATCGCGCGACCCTGCAGCAGCGCCCAGGCGCGCGCAGCGGACAGCAGCATCAGTCCCGCGCGGGGACTCAAGCCGCGACGCGAGGCGGCCTCGCCGCTCGCACCGGCGCTTTGCCCCGGAAGATGGCCGCGCGATGCGGCGAGCAGCGCCTGCACGTAATCGAGCAATGCGGGCGCAACATGGATCGCCGCCGATTCGCGCTGCCACTGGACGAGCGTCGCCGGATCCGCCTGCGGCACCATGTCGGAGAGCTTGCTGCGGCGGTCGCCGCCGGCGAGGAGCTCGCGTTCGGCAGCCGCGTCGGGATACCCG
>JAICLP010000070.1 GCA_025925475.1 Burkholderiales bacterium
CGTCGGCCCGCGCGCGCGGCCGATCGCATCGAGCTCGTCGATGAAGATGATCGCCGGCGCGTTCTCGCGCGCCTGCTTGAAGAGATCGCGGACGCGTGCAGCGCCGACGCCGACGATCATTTCGACGAACTCGGCGGCGCTCATCGAGAAGAACGGCACGCCCGCCTCACCGGCAACGGCCTTCGCGAGCAGCGTCTTGCCGGTGCCGGGCGCCCCGACCAGCAGCACGCCCTTCGGCGCCGTGCCGCCCAGGCGCGTGTACTTGGGCGGATCGCGCAGGAAATCGACGATCTCGACCAATTCGTTCTCCGCCTCGTCGATGCCGGCGACGTCGTCGAACGTGACCCTCGCGTCACTCTCCTGGTCGTAGCGGCGCGCGCGGCTCTTGCCGATCCCGAGGATGCCGCCGCCGAGGCCCCCGCCCTGCTGCGCCGTGCGCCGGAAGAGCCAGACGTAGAAGACGATCAGGAGCAGCGCCGGGCCGAAGCCGAACAAAAGCGTCGCCAGCGGGCTCGATGCCTCGGCGATCGGCTCGGCGCTGATCTCGACGTTGTGGTCGAGCAGCAGCTGCTCGAGGTCGCGGCCGGCAAAAGACGGCACGGTCGTCTCGAAGATCGTCGACGTGCGCGGCGGCGAGCGGCGCGGGATCCCGCGCGCCTTCGGCGGCGGCACCGGCGCGGTTGCGGGTGAGTTGCCGGTCTCGGCCGGCGGATACGTGATGGCTTTCGCGAAGCGCCCGTTCATCGTCTCGCCGCGGCTGAAGATCGCCTGGACGTTGTTCTTCTCGACCTGCTCGCGGAACAGCGTGTACGGGACGGTCAGCGGCGTCTCGCCGCCGGGCAGCAGATAGCGCGCGAGGATGAAGTTGAGGATGAGCGCGATCGCGAACCACATCCATGCGCGTCGCGGCGGGATCCGGTTCGGCGGTCGCTGCGGCGGCGGCGGCGGGCTCGGACTGCGGTCGATGCGCCGCACGCCGCGCGGTGCGCCGTTCGTTCGTTTGGCCGCCATCCATGCTGTCGGGCTCATCGGGTCGCCTTCGGATTCAGGGGCTGTTCACGCCACGTCGGGACAAAGTGCAGACCGCGCGCGCGGCGCGGCGTTTCACAGGGTGACAACGGGAACGAAGATGCGCGACACTTGCCCACGCATAACTCCTCGACGCGAAAGGAAGGCCATGAACAAGACGACGCCGAAGACCGCAGCCCGCGAGCGCGAGCGCCACGTCCGCCTCGGCACCCGCAGCGACCTTCCCGAGGCCGCGACGCGTGACATCGGCGGCGCGCTCAACGTGCTCCTCGCCGATGCCTTCGCACTTTACGTCAAGACGAAGAATTTCCATTGGCACATGAGCGGTCCCCACTTTCGCGACTATCACCTGCTGCTCGACGAGCAGGCCGACCAGATTTACGCGATGACCGACCCGATCGCCGAGCGGGTGCGCAAGCTCGGCGGCGATACGATCACGTCGATCGGGCATATCGCGCGGCTCACCCGCGTCGCCGACAACGATGCCGCCTACGTCGAGCCGCTCGACATGCTGGGCGAGCTGCGCGACGACAACCAGATGCTCGCGGCGCGGATGCGCGAAACGCACGGGCTTTGCGACGAGCATCGCGACGTCGCGACCGCGTCCTTGCTCGAAGTGTGGATCGACGAGACCGAGCGGCGCACCTGGTTCCTGTTCGAGGCAAGCCGCCAGGGCGATACGAGCGGACACTGAAACCTCGAACGGAGAAGGAAATGGCGAATCTTTCGATCACCGGCGCGCGCGCGCCGTCAATGGGGTTCGACCTCGGCCGGCTGATTTTGCGCCTCGTCGTCGGCGTGTTGATCCTGGTGCACGGCATCAGCAAGATTTCGGGCGGCGTCGGGTTCATCGTCGACGCCGTCGGCAAGGCCGGCCTGCCCGGCCCGTTCGGCTACCTCGTGTACGTCAGCGAGGTCGTCGCGCCGATCCTGCTGATCATCGGCCTGTGGACGCGCGCCGCCGCCCTCGTGGTCGTCATCGGCATGGCATTCGCGGTCGCGCTCGTGCACCTCGGCCAATTCTTCACGCTGAACCAGGCCGGCGGCTGGTCGCTCGAGCTGCAGGGCATGTATTTCTTCGGCGCGCTGGCGATCGTGTTCCTCGGGGCCGGCCGCTACAGCCTCGGCGGGCTCTACGGCCGCTGGAACTGACGGCGCTCGAATCAATCGAAACGTTGCATCGCGCGCGGGCACTGCGCGTGGGATGACTCGCTCGTCGTCGCCCGCGAAACGTTTCTAAGAACAAGGAAACGCGGCATGCACGACCCGCAAAGACGACGCGCCGTGCGGGTCGCCTTCGTCGCCGTGGCGATCGTCGTCGCCGCCTGCTCGAAGCCTGCGCCCGCGCCTCCGGCGGCACCACCGGCCGTTCCCGTACTTGCGATGCAGGCGATAAAGCGCGATGCGACGGTCACCGAGGAACTCGTCGGCCAGGTGAGCGCATTCCGCGAAGTGCCTCTGCGCTCGCAGACCACGGGCTTCGTGCAGAAGATCGTCTTCGAGCCGGGGCAGAACGTCAGGGAGGGCGAGCTCCTTTTCGTCATCGATCCGCGGCCGTACCAGGCGGCGCTGGCGCAGGCGCAGGCCGCGGTCGCGGACGCGCAGGCGGCACTCGCGCACGCCAAAGGCGACGTCTCGCGCTACGCGCCGCTGCTGCCCGACAATGCGATCCCGCGCGCGACCTACGACGCCGCGGTCGCGACGGAGAAATCGGCGCAAGCGGCGCTCGACCAGCGCAAGGCCGCTGCCGAGCGCGCGCGCCTCGACCTGCGCAACACCGAGGTACGCTCTCCGGTCACCGGTCAGATCGGCCAGCAGCAGGTGGAAGTCGGCGGACTTGTGACGGCGGGTCAGACGGTGCTCGCCACCGTGTCGACGCTCGATCCGGTCTACGTCAGCTTCAACGTTCCGGAAGCCGATTACGTCCGCTTCATGAAGAACGCCGGATCGCCGCAGGCGGCCGCGGAGCAGGCGCGGGCGAATACGTTCCAGTTGATCCTTCCCGACGGCAGCGTCTATGCCGAACCCGGCACGTTCGATTTCGTCGAGCGCGCGATCAGCTCCACCGGCACGCTCGGCATCCGCGCGAAATTCCCGAATCCGAAGCACCTGCTTCGTCCCGGCCTCAACGTACGCGTGCGGCTCGTATTCGATCGCGTGCCGAATGCGATCCTCGTCCCGCAGCGCGCGGTGACCGAGCTTCTCGGCAAGCAGTTCGTGACCGTCGTTGGCGCAAACGACAAGACCGAGCAGCGGCCGGTGACGCTCGGCGACCGCGTTGGCCGGATGTGGATCGTCAAGTCGGGGCTGTCGCCCGGCGAGCGCATCGTCGTCGAAGGCCTGACGAAGGCGCCGCCCGGCACGACGGTTGCGCCGACGATGATCACCGAGGCGCAACTCGACAATCCGCCCGCGCCCGCGATCGGTGCGCCGCCGGGCGCGTCGACGGCAGCATCGGGTGCAGCGCGGAAGACCGCACCGCCGACCGCGAAGGCTCCGACAACGCCCCCCGCTGCCAAATGACCGCCGCGTAACGCATGGCGCAGTTCTTCATCGCGCGCCCCGTATTCGCGATCGTCACCGCGCTCGTGATCCTGCTCGCAGGCGGCATCGCAGGCGTGCAGTTGCCGATCGCGCAATACCCGCAGATCACGCTGCCGACCGTCGTCGTGCAAGCGGTGTATCCGGGCGCGAGCGCGCAAACCGTCGTCGAATCGGTCGCGCAGCCGATCGAGGAGCAGGTCAACGGCGTCGACGGCATGCTGTACATGGAGTCGACGTCGTCGTCGGCAGGCACGTATCGATTGAACGTGACGTTCGGCCTCGGCCGCAATGCCGACACGGCCGCCGTGCAGGTGCAAAACCGCGTCGCGCAGGCGAGCGCGAGCCTGCCGTCCGAAGTGACCGCCGCCGGGATCACGACGAACAAGAGCACGCCCGACACGCTGATGTACGTGACGCTCTATTCGCCGAAGGGCACGTACGACCAGCTGTTCCTCAGCAACTACCTGAACATCAACGTGGTCGAGGCGATCAAGCGCATCGACGGCGTCGGCAGCGTGCAGGTGTTCGGCAGCGACTTCGGCATGCGCATCTGGCTTCGTCCCGACCGGATGGCGCAACTCGGCGTGACGACATCCGACGTCGCGAACGCCGTCCGCGAGCAAAACGTGCAGGCGCCGGCGGGCCAGGTCGGCCAATACCCGTCCCCGCCGAACCAGGCGTTCCAATACGGCGTCGAGGTGCACGGCCGGCTCGTCACCGCGCAGGAATTCGGCGACATCATCGTCAAGGCGCAGCCCGACGGGTCGCTCGTCCACGTGCGCGACATCGCGCGCACCGAGCTCGGCGCCAAGGATTATTCGGTGCAGGCGCGCTACAACGGCCAGCCGACGGCGACGTTCGGCGTCAACCTGACGCCCGAGGCGAGCGCGGTCTCGGTGTCGCGGGCGATCCGCACCGAGCTCGACCAGTTGAAGCGCGCCTTTCCGCCCGATCTCGACTACGACATCGTCGTCGACAAGACGGTGTTCGTCCTCGCCTCGCTCGACGAAGTGCTGAAGACGCTCGGCGAGTCGCTGCTGCTCGTGATGATCGTCGTCTTCGTCTTCCTGCAGAGCGTTCGCGCGACGGTCATTCCGCTGCTCGCCGTGCCGGTGTCGCTCGTCGGCACGCTCGCGGCGTTCATCGTGCTCGGCTTCACGCTCAACACGCTGACGCTCTTCGGCATGGTGCTCGCGATCGGCATCGTCGTCGACGACGCGATCGTCGTCGTCGAGGCGGTCGAGCATCACATCCAGGAAGGCATGGATCCGCGCGCGGCGACCGTGCAGGCGATGCGCGAGGTGTCGGGACCGGTCGTCGCCGTCGCACTCGTGCTATCGGCGGTCTTCGTGCCGGTCGCGTTTCTCGGCGGCATCGCCGGCGCGCTGTACCGGCAGTTCGCGGTGACCGTTGCGGTGTCGACGCTGCTGTCGGCATTCGTCGCGCTGTCGCTGACGCCTGCGCTCTGCGCAGTGCTGCTGAAGCCTTCCGCGCGCAGCGGTGTGCGCAGGCGCGGCCCCTTCGGCGCGTTCAACCGCGGCTTCGACCGGATGCTGCGCGGGTACAGCGCCACCGTCGCGCTGGCGATACGCCGGATGGCGATCGCGCTGCTGCTGCTCGTCGCATTCGCGGCCGGCGCGCTGCTGCTCTTCGGAAAGGTGCCGAGCGCGTTCGTGCCGCCCGAGGACCAGGGCTTCCTGATCGGCGCCGTCGTGCTGCCCGAAGCGGCGTCGCTCGAGCGGACGATGGATGCGACCGCGAAGCTCGACGCCTATCTCGCCAGGACGCCCGGCGTGATCAAGCGGCTGATGGTGAACGGCTTCAACATCCTGAATTTCTCGCAGCAGCCGAACGGGGCGCTCTTCGTCGCCGCGCTCGCGCCGTGGGACGAGCGCACGACGCCGCAAACGAGCATCAACGGCATCATCGGTTCGATCTTTCGCGAAGGCGCGCTGATTCCGGAAGCGACGGTCGTTCCGCTGAACCCGCCGGCGCTTCCCGGGCTCGGGGCCTTCGGCGGCTTCAGCATGAAGATCGAGGACCACCACGGCGGAACGCCGCTGGCGCTTGCGAACGTCGCCGATCAGTTCGTCGCGGCGGCGAAGAAGCGACCCGAAATCGGCTCGATCCGCTCGGGATTGAACCCGCGCACGCCCGCGTATCAGCTCAACATCGACCGCGAGAAGGCGAAGACGCTCGGCGTGCCGATCATCGATATCTTCAACACGCTGCAGACGTTCCTCGGCGGCCTGCAGGTCAACGACTTCAACCGGTTCGGTCGCAGCTACAAGGTCACGATGCAGGCGGAGCCGCAGTTTCGCGACGACATCTCGTCGATCAGGCTCTTCTACGTGCGCAGCGCCAAGGGCGAAATGGTGCCGCTGTCGACGCTCGTCACGTCGACGCCGGCGAGCTCGCCGTCGGTGCTGCAGCGTTACAACCAGTTCGACGAAGCCGACATCTCCGGCGATGCGGCACCGGGTCACAGCGCGAGCGAGGCCACCGACGCGCTCACCGCCGTCGCCGCGCAGGTCCTGCCGCAAGGCTACGGCTACGAATGGTCGGGGCTGTCGCTGCAGGAGCAGCAGTCCGCGGGACAGACGCCGATCGTCTTCGGGCTCGCGATCGTGTTCGTGTTCCTGTTTCTCGCCGCGCTCTACGAGAGCTGGTCGATCCCCTTCGCGGTGCTGCTCGCCGTTCCGATCGGTGTCTTCGGCGCGATCCTCGCGCTGGCGGTCGTCGGCGTCACCAACAACATCTACGCGCAGATCGGGCTGATCCTCCTGATCGGCCTTTCGGCGAAGAACGCGATCCTGATCGTCGAGTTCGCGAAGGTGCGCGTCGACGACGGGATGACTCCGTTCGACGCGGCGATCGCTGCAGCGAAGCTCCGGTTGCGCCCGATCCTCATGACGTCGTTCGCGTTCATCCTCGGCGTGCTGCCGCTCGCGCTTGCGCGCGGCGCGGGCGCTGGAGCGCGCGTGTCGATGGGCGTCGCGGTGTGCATCGGCATGGCGTTCGCCACCGCGTTCGGCGTCTTCATCGTGCCGGTGCTCTTCGTCGCGATCGAACGGCTCGCATCGCGCGTTCGCCGCAAGCCGATCGGCGCAGCGAACGCGGCGAAGCGAGAGTCAGGCACGGCGACGCCGTCGACACCCGGACCGAAGGCGCCATGAATCTCCGGTTCGCGCATGCGGTGTGCGCGGTGGCGCTCGTCGTCGGCGGCTGTTCGCTCGCGCCGCCGTACCGCCGTCCCGACACCGCGGTGCCCGCCGCTTACCACGGCCCGGTGCACGAGGCGACGGCGCGCTCGATCGCCGACGCCGACTGGTGGAACGTGTTCGGCGATCCCAGGCTCGACGCGCTGATTCGCGATGCGCTCACCGGCAATCTCGATCTTGCCGTCGTCGCCGCGCAGATCGCACAGGCCGAGGCGCAGGTGCGCGCGGCGCGCTCGCCGATCTTTCCGCAGATCAATGGCCAGGGACAGGCATCGCGCGGCAATACCACCGCGCCGTTCGTCACCCAGAACAGTTTTGTCGCCGCGCTCGCGCTGTCGTGGGAGATCGACTTCTGGGGCCGCTATCGCAACGCCGCCGAAGCCGCGCGGGCGAATCTGCTTGCGACCGAAGAGGCGCGGCGCGGCATCATCGCGTCGCTCGTCGCGGGCGTCGCGCAGCAGTACCTGCAGTTGAGCGCACTGCATCAGCGGCTCGACATCGTCGACCGGACGGCTGCCGCGCAGCGCGACTCGCTGCGGCTCGTGAGGCTTCTCGCCGAGCATGGCGTGCAATCGGCAACCGAGGTGCGGCAGGCCGAAACCCAGGTGCTGACGACGGAGAACCAGCTTCCGGCGATCGAGCGCCAGATCGGACAAGCCGAGGATGCGCTGTCGATCCTGCTCGGCAAGCCGCCGCAATCATTCGACGTCGCGGCAACGCTTCCCGCCGATACGCTGCCGCCTGCCGTTCCGCCGGGACTGCCGTCGGAGCTGCTCGAGCGACGTCCGGATATCCGCCAGGCGGAGCAGCAACTGATCGCCGCGAACGCGAACATCGGTGTCGCGCGCGCGGAGTTCTTCCCATCGATCTCGCTCACGGGGACGCTCGGCCGGGCAAGCGAAGCGCTCGCGGGACTCGTGACGAATCGCGGCTTCACGCTGCATGCGCTGAGCCTCGCCGCCAACGTGCCGATCTTCCAGGGCGGCGCGCTCGTGGCGAACGAGCAGATCGCGCAGGCGCAGGCACAGCAGGCGACCGCGCAATATCGGCGCACGGTGCTCGTCGCGCTGCAGGAGGTGTCGGACGCGCTGATCGCCTACGATCGCGACGCTGCCGAGGTCAAGGGCAATCGCGACCGGGTCGCGGTCGCCCAGGAATACCTGCGGCTTTCGAACGAGCGCTTTCGCGCCGGCGTCATCAGCTATCTGGAGGTGCTCGACGCACAGCGGCAACTCTTCTCGGCGCAGCTCGATCTCAACGCGAGCGAGGCGAGCCAGCGGCTCGATGTCGTGCAGCTCTACAAGGCGCTCGGCGGCGGGTGGCAGGCGACGAACACGGCTGCTGCGCGATAGGATGGACGACGCAATGTCTTCTCGGGGGAGAACGGAGGAGGCGTGGACATCGACTTGCTGATCCTCATTGCACGCATACTGCTGATGACGCTATTCGTGATGACGGGATGGCAGAAGCTCACCGGAGTCGCCGGCACCGTCGGTTACATGAGATCGCTCGGCCATCGCTTCTGGACGATGCAGGGCGACAAGCGCCACGAGAACTTTCTCAACTTCTTCAAGAACGTCAGCATCGCCGGTGGGCTGATCCTGCTCGCCGTTGCCGGTCCTGGACGCTATGCGCTGATCGGCGGTTGACGAGGAGCGCGCAAGCGCGTCGCGGAAGGTCGTCGTCCTAGGGGGCGAGATCGAACACCAGCACTTCGGCGTCGTCACCGTGGACGAGTTCGATGGCGCTTTCGTTTTGCAGCAGCAGCGCGTCACCGGCGTGCAGCCGCTGACCGTTGACCTCCAGCGTTCCGCGGACGAGATGCACGTAGCCCTTCCGCGCGGGGTGGAGCGACAGCTGCGCGGCCTCGGCGCCATCGAACAAGCCGCTGTAGACCTTGGCGTCCGCGTGAATGCGCACTGCATCCGCCGACTCATCCGGTGACGCGATCAGTCGCAGCTTGCCTCGCTTCTTCGTGGCGGGGATGCTCTTCTGCTCATAGCTCGGGGCAATCCCGGTGACGTTCGGCTCGATCCATATCTGCAGGAAGTGCGTCGTCCGATCGTTGGCGTGGTTGAATTCGGAGTGCACGACTCCGGTTCCCGCGCTCATGCGCTGAACGTCACCCGGCGGAATGCCCTTGACGTTGCCCATGCTATCGCGGTGCGCCAGCTCGCCTTCGAGCACGTAGCTGATGATCTCCATGTCGCGGTGACCGTGCTGGCCGAAGCCCGCGCCGGGGGCCACGCGATCCTCGTTGATGACGCGAAGATTGCCCCAGCCCATGTGCCGCGGATCGTGATAGCCGGCGAACGAGAAGGAGTGGCAGCTTTTGAGCCAGCCGTGGTCGGCGTAGCCGCGGTCCTGTGATTTGCGAAGTGTCAGCATGTCGTGACTCCTTTCGATGATCTGCATTGTCGCGCCGGAAGATCGCTTCCGGCGTTGTCTGCTCGCTGACACCACGAGCGCCTGCCAGGGCGGCGTTACCGCGGCTCCAGCGCCCGACCTCGTGCCGAGCCGCTCATCACCGCGGGATCGATGGACTCCCGCGACGTGATGCCGTTCGCCATGCAGCGCATCAATTCGTGATGTAATCGGGATGCCGCGCGCGGATGGCATCGATCTGCAGCAGCGTTCCCGACAGGTGCTCGCGCACGCGCCGCTCCGCGGTGGCCGCGTCGCGCTTCGCGATCGCATCGACGATCCGCGCATGATCGCGCAGGATCGCCTCGCCCTTGCCCGCGGCCGGCAGGTGCAACCTGCGCAACCGATCGAGGTGACCGCTGCGCCTTCGCACTTCCTCCCAGAGGCCGGGCACGTCGGCAGCCTCGTACATCTGCCGATGGAACGCCTGGTCGCATGCGACGAACTCGGGATAGTCGCCGGCCGCGAGCGCTGCACGCTGGTGCCCGATCGTCGCCCGCAGCCGCTTGACGAGCGAGGCCTCGCTGTCGCCTGCGAGCATGCGTGCGACCTCGACCTCGATCGCGCGACGCAGGAAATGCGCCTGTCTCGCCTGCGCGATGTCGATGCGGCTCACGACGGTCTTGTGCTGCGGAAACACGTCGACGAGGCCTTCCTCCTCGAGGCGCATCAGCGCGTCGCGCACCGGCGTCTGGCTCACGCCGAAGCTCGATGCGAGATTGGCGCGCGACAGGAGCATGCCGGGGGGCAGGTCGAGCGCGACGATGCGCTCGCGCAGATGATCGAGGACCTGCGGCGCCGCGTGGCGCGCGCGGTCGAGGCGCTGGCGCGATGGCGCGACCGCTTCGGTGGCGTTCGAGGCGGCGGTCGTTGACATACTAATATCTTAGTGCTTTACTCCGCCAAGTCAAACGCTCGCGCCCGTGCGGGCGGGAATTCCCCCGGAGGAGAACCCGATGCGTTCCTCGATTTCGCTCGCCGCGCTCGCGGCCTGCGCGACGTTCCTCATGGCGCCGCTGTCGGCCCATGCGCAGCAGAAGACGGAAATCACGATCACGCGCCAGCCCGGCATCCTCTATCTGCCGTCGCACGTGATGGAAAAGCAGCACCTGATCGAGCAGGAAGCCGCGAAGCTCGGCGTGCGCGATCTCAAGGTCAAGTGGGCGAACCTGTCCGGCGGTGGCGCACAAACCGATGCGCTGCTCGCCGGCAGCGTCGATGCCGTCAACACCGGCGTCGGTAACCTGCTGCTGCTGTGGGACCGGACGAAGGGCGGGGTGAAGGGCATCGTCGCGAACTCCGCGCTGCCGCTCACGCTGATCACGCGCAACCCGAACATCAAGACACTGAAGGACTACGGGCCGAACGATCGGATCGCCGTGCCGACGCTCAAGGTGTCGACGCAGGCGATCCTGCTGCAGATGGCGGCCGAGAAGCTGTGGGGTGCCGATCACATGACGAAGCTCGATGCGAACACCGTGCAACTCGGCCACCCCGACGCCGCCACGATGATGGCGAACCCGAAGGGCGAGATCACAAGCCACTTCGCCGCCCCGCCCTATTCGTACTTCGAGCTCAAGAATGTGCCGGGTGCGCACGTCGTGATCACGTCGCCCGAAATCATCGGCGGCCCGCTCACGCAGTCGCAGTTCTTCACGACGACGAAATTCGCCGAGGCGAACCCGAAGGTCATCGAGGCGATCAAGGCGGCGACGTTCGACGCGATCGCGTTCATCAGGAAGGACACGCCGGCCGCGGTCGACGTCTACAAGGAGATCACGCACGACAAGATGCCGAAGGAAGAGATTCTCGACATGCTGAAGCAGCCCGGCATGATGGAGTGGAGCGCCGCGCCGCAGGGCACGATGAAGTTCGCCGAGCATCTGCACAAGGTCGGCACGCTGAAGACGATGCCGTCGAAGTGGACCGACTACTACCTGCCGATCACCGCCGATCTGCCGGGAAACTGAGAGGCCGCGCATGGCATTGAGCCACGACACGCGCGACAAGCTCCGAGGCGTGAGCGTCGCGACGATCACGACAGCGCTCTTCAAGCGCGGCTTGCGCAACCAGTTCATCCAGGACGTGCACCCGCTGAACTTGGGCCTGCGCAACATGGTCGGCGAGGCGTTCACGCTGCGCTACATCCCGGCCCGCGAGGATTTGAATCCGATCGGCGTGTTCAAGGACCGCGGCCATCCGCAGCGCAAGGCGATCGAGGAATGCCCGCCCGGCGCCGTGATGGTGATCGACAGCCGCAAGGACGCGCGCGCCGCCTCGGCGGGTTCGATCCTCGTCGCGCGACTGATGAAGCGCGGCTGCGCGGGTATCGTGACCGACGGCGGCTTTCGCGACTCGCCCGACATCGCAAAGCTTGCGATCCCCGCGTATCACGAACGCCCGGCGTCGCCGACGAACCTCACGCGCCATCAGGCGCTCGACGTCAACGTGCCGATCGGCTGCGGCGACGCGCCGGTGTTTCCGGGCGACGTGATCGTCGGCGATGCGGAAGGCGTCGTCGTCATCCCCGCGCACCTCGCCGACGAGATTGCCGCCGAAGCGGTCGAGATGACCGCGTTCGAGGACTTCGTCACCGAGGAAGTGTTGAAGGGCCGCTCGATCCTCGGCCTCTATCCCGCGACCGATCCGCAGACCGAGCGCGATTTCGCGGCGTGGCGAAAGGCCAACGCGCGATAATCAAGAAAATAGGAAAATGGGGCCAGGCTCGATTTCTGGACGGAGCAAAAGAAAATCGAGCCTGGCCCCATTTTCTATAATCCGCAGGGTGGGGCCGCAGCTTCCTGCAAGCCCCGAAAAGATGGAGCGATCATGGAAGCAGCAGCGAACTACATCGCCGGCGAATGGGTCGGCGCGAGCCAGGGTGCCGAGGACATCAATCCGTCGAACACGCGCGACGTCGTCGGGGTGTTCGCGCGCGCCGGCATCGAGGACACGAAGCGTGCGATCGCGGCGGCGAAGCAGGCGTTCGCGCAGTGGTCGCGAAGCGGCATTCAGCAACGCCACGACCTGCTGAAGAAGGTCGGCGACGAAATCCTCGCCCGCAAGGACGAACTCGGGCGGCTCCTCGCCCGCGAGGAAGGCAAGACGCTGCCCGAGGCGGTCGGCGAGGTCGCGCGGGCCGGCCAGATCTTCCTGTTCTTCGCCGGCGAGGCGTTGCGCATTGCGGGCGAGAAGATCGCGTCGGTGCGTCCGAACATCGACATCGAGATCACGCGCGAGCCCCTGGGTGTCGTCGGCGTAATCACGCCGTGGAACTTCCCGATCGCGATTCCCGCATGGAAGATCGCGCCCGCCCTCGCCTACGGCAACTGCGTCGTCTTCAAGCCGGCCGACCTCGTCCCGGCGACCGCGCACGGGCTCTCGGAGATCATCGTTCGCTCCGGTCTTCCGCCGGGCGTGTTCAACCTCGTCATGGGCCGCGGCTCCGTCGTCGGCGAGACGCTGATCAAGCATCCGGACGTCGCGGCGATCTCGTTCACCGGATCGGTCGCCACCGGCCGGCAGATCGCCGCCGACTGCATCGCCGGCATGAAGAAATTCCAGCTCGAGATGGGCGGCAAGAATCCGCTCGTCGTCGTCGACGATGCCGACCTGAGCGTCGCCGTCGAATGCGCGGTCAACGGCGCATTCTTGTCGACCGGACAGCGCTGCACGGCA
>JAICLP010000372.1 GCA_025925475.1 Burkholderiales bacterium
CGCGAGCACGTCGCGCGTCGAGCGCAACTCGGCGAGCAGCGCGCCGTAGCGCTCGTGCACCGACGTGTTGATCTCGACCATGCTCTGCGTGAGTTCGGGCTTGAGCTCGCCCTGCGGCGCGTCGCGCGCGATGCGTCGCAACAGGTCGTCGGCATCGGGCGCCAGGTTGAAGTCGCGCGTGTTGACGAGCATCAGCTCGAGCTCGACGCCGAAGGTCAATGCGGACGACGACTTGAAGGCGAGTTCAGGCATCGTCGGTCGCGCCGGGCCGCCCCAAGCGACCGGTCCGCCCTCTGGGGGGCAGCGAGCGCGTGAGCCCGACGGGCCGCCCCGAGGGCGAACACCCGAGTGCGCAGCACGAGGATCGTTCAGCCGAGCGTGGGGGGATCATCATCTAATCGCGCGCGCCGGGTTCGCCTTCGCCGGCGCGGATCAGCGCGTAGCGCGTCGCGATCGGGCCGAGCAGATGCAGGATCGCGATGCCGGACACGACGACCGCCGCGAGCCGCGCGCCGAACTCGGGCGCGACATCGTAGATCGGCTGCGTCATGCCGATGGCGAGACCGGCCATCGGCGTCAGCGCAAGCGCAAGCGTACTCGCCTGACGCACCGAAACGTGCGCAGGCCATGCAAGCGCATAAAGCGCGATCGATTTGCCGACGAGCCGTGCGATGACGAACGCGAGGCCTATCCACGCGATCGCGCCGAATTGGTCCGGCCGCAGCGTCGCGCCGGTGAGCACGAACAGCGCAACGAAGAAGAGCTGCGCCGCGCGGCCGAATTCGACGTCGATCAGCCGATGGTGGCGATCGAGATTGCGCGCGCACGCGCCCAGCACGAGCAGCGAAAGCAGCACGGACAGCCGCCCGAGTTGCGCCGCACCGACGGTTATGACGATCATTCCGATAGCGAGCAGGAACTGCGGCACCGGCGACTTGCCGAGCCAGCGCGCGAGGAGCGCCATCGCCTGGAAGGCGACGAATCCGAGCAGGAACGATCCCGCGATCAGCCACAGCGCGCGGCCGATGGGATTCAACGCAGTGCCCGATACACGCGCCTCGACGAACGGCAGCAGCAGCGTGATGCCGATCGTCGCGATGATGTTGTTCAACGCGACGTGCCAAAGCATCCGCCGCGTGACCGGTCCTTCGGCCTTCAGCTCGTTCGTCACGAGCAGCACGACCGCCGGCGCCGTCGCGATTCCGATCATCGCCGCCACGGCGGCTTCGAGCGTGCCGACGCCGCCTGCCAGATGCAGGACGGCGAACATCGCGATGAACGACAGCGCGCTCTCCGCGATGCCCATCGGCAGCAGCCACCGATCGTGGCGCGCCCACGAAAGGTCCAGCCTGCGCCCGAGGTCGAACACGATGAGACCGAGCGAGAACTCGGCGAGCACGCGCGACTGCGCGAGCGCCGATTCGGAGAGCCAGCCGAGCACGCCGGGACCGAGCAGGAAGCCCGTGGCGATGTAACCGGTGATCGCCGGCAGCACGCGGGTCGTCGCGGCCAATCGCCCGCCGGCGAGTCCGGCGAGCAGCAGCAGCCCGAAGATCAGGAAGCTGTTGGCCGCCGGCGGCCACGCAGGCAGGAAATCGGGAACGGACACCCTCACCCGCCCACGCATCGCTCGGCGTCGCGCGCCCGTGAACGGAAGAGGGATCGTCGAACGGGCACCGCCGAGGCTGCCTCTCTCGCAAGCGGGGGACGGGTCGTTGAACGGGCACCGCCGAGGCTCCCTCTCCCCCGGCGGGGAAGAGGGTCGGGGTGACGGGGCATTACGGCAGGACCTTGTCGCCCGTCATCGCGCGCTTGCGGTCGGAGCGCACCAGATCCTCGCGCGACACGCCGAGCCACATCACGAGCGAGGCCATCACGAGCGCCGACGAGTAGATGCCGAAGCAGATGCCGATCGCGAGCGCCAGCGAGAAATGATGCAGCGTCTCGCCGCCGAAGAAGAAGATCGACAGCACCATCAGGAGCGTCGACCCGTGGGTGATGATCGTGCGCGACAGCGTCCGCGTGATCGCGCTGTCGATCACGTGCGTCACGCTCGCCTTGCGCATCTTGCGGAAGTTCTCGCGAATCCGGTCGGCGATGACGACCGACTCGTTGACCGAGTAGCCGAGCACCGCGAGCACGGCGGCGAGCACCGGCAGCGAGAACTCCCATTGGAAAACGGCGAAGAAGCCGAGGATGATCACGACGTCGTGGAGGTTCGCGACGATCGCCGCAACGGCGAAGCGCCATTCGAAGCGCAGCGCGAGGTAGATCACGATGCCGATCGACACGAGCAGGAGCGCCAGCGCGCCGTTCTCGTAGAGTTCCTTGCCGACCTGCGGGCCGACGAATTCGACGCGCCGCTGCGAAGCCGTCGGATCGTCGCCCTTCAGCGCGCCCATCACCTTGTCGGACAGCTGCGCGCTCGAGAGCCCTTCCTTGAGCGGCAGGCGGATCAGCGCCGTCTCGGAGCTGCCGAAGCTCTGCACCGAGAATTCGCCGAGGCCCAGCTTGTCGATCGCCGCGCGCACGCGCCCGAAATCGACCGCGTGGCCGTAATTGACCTCGATGACCGTGCCGCCGCGGAAGTCGACGCCGAGATTGAGACCGTAGATCGCGAGGAACACGACGGCGGCGACGAACGTGATGATCGAGATCACGTTGAACACCAGCGCGTGCCGCATGAACGGGATGTCGCGCGAGATGCGAAAGAACTCCATGGCTGCCTTCGGTTGCGGTTTGCGGTGGCGTCAGGACTTCGCCATCGACGCCTCGGGCGCCGGGTGCCATGCCTGGCCGACGGAAATGTGCTCGAGCTTCCGGCGGCTGCCGTAGATCAGCGCGACGATGCCGCGCGAGATGAA
>JAICLP010000356.1 GCA_025925475.1 Burkholderiales bacterium
ACCGACCTTGATCCAGATCAAGATCCCGGCGCGTGTCGAGTGGCGACGCAACACGCGAAGCGCCTAGCGACGATGGCCGATTCAGCCCGGCTTCCGCGTGAAGAGCAACGGGCAGCGTCCGTCGTCTCGATTCGCGATCTGCAGACCCGCTGCAGCCGCTGCGACATCCGCGAGCTTTGCCTGCCGGTCGGTCTCGATGACGCCGCGTTGCGGCAACTCGACCACGTCGTCAGGACGCGCCGGCGCGTCAAGCGCGGCGAGGTGCTCTATCGCATCGGCGATTCGTTCGCGGAGCTCTTCGCCGTGCGCGTGGGCACGTTCAAGATCACGATCCTCGCCTCCGACGGCCGCGAGCAGATCACCGGCTACCAGATGTCGGGCGACCTCGTCGGCCTCGACGGCATATCGACGGGCCGGCATCAATGCAACGCGATCGCGCTCGAGGACAGCGAGGCCTGCGTCATGCCCTTCGACGGGCTGGCGGAAGTCGCCCGGACGGTCGCGCCGCTGCAGCTCAGCCTGCATCGATTTTTGTCGCGCGAGATTGGCCGCGACCAGCAGCTGATGCTGGCGCTCGGCCGCCTCAGCGCCGAGGAGCGCCTGGCGGCCTTTCTCGTCAACCTCGCCGAGCGTCATCACGCCCGCGGCTTCGCCTCCCGCGAATTCGTGCTCAGAATGACGCGGGCGGAGATCGGCAACTACCTCGGCCTCACGCTCGAAACGGTGAGCCGCCTCTTTTCGCGCCTCCAGCGCGAGGGCCTGCTGCAAGCCGACGGCCGGCTCATCCGCAACCTCGATCTCGAAGGGTTGCGCAAGCGCGCCGGCCGGACCTGCTGATCGCCGCTGCGATTGGACCGGCGAGTCGCGATGCAACACGCGCCGTTGCCCGGCGGTCCTAAAGCGACGGCACGCGACGGCCGAACGCGAGCAGCGCGAGCCACGCAATCGCCGTGATCACCGCGCCGGCGAAGAATGTCGCCGACGGGCCCATCGCTTGCCATAAATAACCGGCGAGCGTGCTCGCGATGAGAAGCGCGATGCCGCTGGCGAGGTTGAAGACCCCGAATGCGCTGCCGCGAAGCTCGGCGGGCGCAGTCGCCGCGACGAGCGCCGCCAACAGTCCCTGCGTGAGCGCCATGTGCAAGCCCCATAGCGCGGCGCCGCCAATCGCGCCACGTGCGCCGTGCGCGAATCCGAGGACGATGTCGCTCGCGATCAGCACGACGAGCCCGAGCGACAGAAGCGACGTCGCGTGACCGCGATCGGCGAATCGTCCCGCCGGATATGCGAACCCGGCGTACACGAGCGACATGGCCACCATCACCCACGGCGCGCCTGTCGCGCCCATGCCGACGTCCTGCGCGCGCAGCACGAGGAACGCCTCGGAGAAGCGCGCGAGCGTCAGCACCGATGCGATCGCCGTTACGATGAAGAAGCGCGGCCCGAGGCGGCGCGCATCGCGCCACGACACCCGCTTGCCGGACGGCGCGTGCGCCCGCTCGTCCTTCTCGTGCACGCCGAACACGAGGAGCGCCACGCAGAGCACGGCGGGGATCACCGCGACCCAGAACGCCGAGCGAAAGTTGCCGCCGAAATAGCCGATCAGGATGACCGCGAGCAACGGCCCGGCAATCGCGCCGATGCTGTCGAGCGCCTGACGCAGGCCAAACGCCGCGCCGCGTATCGCGGCGGGTGTCAGGTCGGCGACGAGCGCGTCGCGCGGCGCGCCGCGGATGCCTTTGCCGACGCGATCCGCGAAGCGGCCGGCGACGACGACGCCGAGCGACGGCGCCAGCGGAAACGCGAGCTTCGACACGGCCGCGAGGCCGTAGCCCAGCAGGACGGCCGGCTTGCGCCGGCCGAACACGTCGGACCAGTAGCCGGAGAAGATCTTGACGATCAGCGCGATCGCTTCGGCGATGCCTTCGATGATGCCGACGATCAGCACCGACGCGCCGAGCGAGTCGACCATGTAGAGCGGCAGCAGCGCATGGATCAGCTCGCTCGACGTGTCCATCAGCAGGCTGACGAAGCCCAGCACCCACACGCCCTTCGGGATGCGAGCAGGCATCGGAATTTCAGAACTCGAATGCCGCCGTCAGATCGCCGGCGTTTTGCCTCACTCCCGGCAGCGGCGCCAGATCGAAACGCCGCGTGATGAATTTGAGGATGGACGTCGTGTCGTACTGGGTGTGATCGATGTAGTGGCGCTTCGCGAAGGGGGAGATGATCATCGCCGGAATGCGCGTACCGGGGCCCCAGCGATCGCCCTTCGGCGGCGCGACGTGATCCCAGAAGCCCCCGTTCTCGTCGTAGGTCACGATGATCGCCGAAGTCGCCCACAGCGGGCTCGCCCTGATGCGCTCGACGATCTGCTCGATGTGCTCGTCGCCGGAAAGAACGTCGGCGTAGCCCGGGTGCTCGTTCAGCGAGCCCTGCGGCTTGTAAAAGACGACCTGCGGCAATTCGCCCTTCGCGATGCCCGCGAGCAGGTCCTTCTCGTCCTTGAGATGCGCGGCGCGTGCGGCGGTGCCCGGCGCATAGTTCCTGAAATAGTTGAACGGCTGGTGATGCGTGATGAAGTTCTTGCCGCCCGGTTCGCGATAGTTGATCACGAGGCGTTTCGCCGCGGGCGGTTGCATGCCGTCCTTCAGCGCATCGTCCCATGCGCCCGAGTACCACGCCCATGACACGCCTTTCGCCGAGAGCGTGTCGCCGATCGTCGTCAGCGTCTGCGGCGGCAGCGTGTACTTCGCGGGATCGGTCAGCCGCGGATCACCGTCCTTCGCGGGCGGCACGATCGACGGCTGATACGGCGGTTGCGTCGTGTTGACCGAGTAGCCGTCAGGCGTTAAGAGTCCCGACTGCACGAACTTCGGCGGACCGTCGAGCACCGATGCCGGCGACGACGGCGCGCGCGCGAGCCAGCCGCGATCATCGAGCTTCGCGCGAAGGTTCGCCGGCGCATTGGGATCGACCGGCGTGCACGCGCAGATCAGCCAGACGTGGTTCAGGTAAGAGCCGCCGAACGCGCCCATGAAGAAGTTGTCGGCGAGCGTATATTCCTGCGCCCACTTCCACATCGGCAGCTTCGACCCGTCGTAGTGGCCCAGGACGAGGCCGCCCGCATCGCTCGCCTCCGCAAAGCGATCGTTGCGCCCGCCGTCGATCTGTTCCTGGTTGCGATAGAAC
>JAICLP010000256.1 GCA_025925475.1 Burkholderiales bacterium
GACGACCACGCCGACGGCGCGTACGCCGCGTTGTTCTTCGATGTCACGTGCCCCGGCCGGCCGAAGAAGATCGGCCTCGACTACCGTCTGTTCTTCGCCATCGACCCGTCGCATCGCGGCATCTTCGTATTTCGATCGGGCGCCGGTACCGCGACCGCGCTCCTTTCACCCGCAACGGCGACGATCGAGCTTTCGCCGTAACCGTCCTTCGACACGTCGACGGCGCGGCGCCAGTGTGCCGCGCGGTAAAATGCGGGATGCCCTGCCTACGCCGCGCCGCTTTCGAGGCGCATCTTTTGCATTTCGTCGCGGCTGGTTGCTTCGTCCTGTTGGCCATTTCGCTGCCCGCGCTCGCCACCGACTACCCGCTCGAGCATCTGCTCATCGAGCACCCGTATGCGCGGCCGACGCCTCCCGGTGCACGCACCGGCGGCGCGTATTTCATCATTAGGAACGACGGCAGGCAGGCGGACCGGCTGCTCCGCGTGTCCTCGTCGGCCGCGAAGAGCGCCGAGATCCATTCGATGACGATGGACGGCAACGTCATGCGCATGCGCAGCGTGCCATCGCTCGACATCCCGGCCGGCGCAAAGGTGACGTTGAGTCCCGGCGGTTACCACGTGATGCTCGTCGGGGTGCTCCATCCGCTCGTCGCGGGCCAGCAGGTGCCGCTCACGCTCACCTTCGAGAAGGCCGGCACGATCGACGTGCACGCCGATGTCGAGGCCGCGCCGCCGGCCGGGCAACCGCACGCGCACTGATGACGACGATCGTCGCTGCTCGCGAAGTCGCGGTGCGTCCAATCACCGGGCAGCGCGAATCGCGCCGCGCGATCGTCGCGTGGCTCGCGGTGTGTTGCGCGCTCGTGTTCGCGATGGTCGTCGTCGGCGGCGTCACGCGGCTCACGCATTCGGGCCTTTCGATCACCGAGTGGCAGCCGATCGTCGGTGCAATGCCGCCGCTGTCGGCGGCCGACTGGGACGATGCGTTCGCGAAGTACCGGCAGACGCCCGAGTTCCGCGAAGTGAACCACGACATGACGATGCCCGCGTTCAAGCGGATCTTCTGGTGGGAATACTTCCATCGGCTGCTCGGACGCGCGATCGGCGTCGTGTTCCTCGTGCCGTATCTGTGGTTCCTGCTGCGCAATCGCATTCCGCGCGGGTTTGCATGGCCGCTTGCGGGCATTTTCGTGCTGGGCGGCCTGCAGGGCGCCGTCGGCTGGCTGATGGTGAAAAGCGGCCTCGTCGACGATCCGCGCGTCTCGCAATTCCGCCTCGCGGCGCACCTGGGGCTCGCCTTCGCCATCTTCGCCGCGATGCTGTGGACCGCGCTGTCGCTGTCGTTCGCGCGAGCGGCCGACCGCTCGCAGCCGACGGTGCAGCACGTGCGCCGCTTCGCTTTCGCGGTCACGGGCCTCGTCTTCGCGATGGTGCTGCTCGGCGCGCTCGTCGCCGGCATCCGCGCGGGCTTCGCGTACAACACGTTCCCGCTGATGAACGGCTACGTCGTGCCGCCGGAAATCCTGATGCTCGCGCCGTGGTGGAAGAATTTCTTCTGGAACATGGCGACCGTTCAATTCGATCACCGGCTCGTCGGGTGGGCGCTCGCGATCATTATTCCGCTGCTATGGTGGCGGCTGCGCGCGCCGTCGATCCCCGTGCGGGCGCGGCGCGGCGGCACGGTACTCCTCGCGATGGTGGCCGTGCAGCTCGCGCTCGGCATCGCGACGCTCGTCAACGCCGTGCCGTTGCCGCTCGCGGCGCTGCATCAGGCGGGCGCGCTGATCGTGTTCGCGCTCGCGTTGAACGTCGCGCATGCGCTGCGCTGAAAGAATGACGAACGTATCGACACGAGGTCCAATCCGCCATGGCTGAAATTCGCGCACTCGACGAACCGCTGTCCGATCCAGAGCTGGACGAGCTCGAAGGCTTCCTGGCCTCCGACCTCGTGCCGCAGGACTGCATGGATCTCGAAATGCTGGACGGCTTCCTGACGGCGATCGTCAGCGGTCCCGAAAGCGTGCAGCCATCGGAATGGCTGCCCCAGGTCTGGAGCGATGGCGGGCGCTCGTCGAATCCCGCGTTCGCGAGCAACGAGCAGGCGCAGCGCATCATGGGGTTGATGCTGCGGCACATGGTCGGCATCCAGCGCACGCTCGGCGAATCGCCGACGCGCTTCAAGCCGCTGCTCTACATGCCCGACGAGAAGGCGCGCAACGACAAGTCGCCGCCCGAGGCGTCGGCGTGGTGCGAAGGCTACATGGCGGGCGTCAAGCTGCGCGACGACGACTGGCAACCGCTCTACGATGCGACGGATGCTCGCGACTGGGTATTCCCGATCGAGGCGCTGGCGTTTGGTGATCAGGATCCGGAATTCGCCGAATGGATCGACGACAAGGACAAGCGCGCGAGCCTCGTCGAGGAGCTCGCCGTCGCGTCGGTGCTGATCTATCGCTTCTGGGTCGAGCGCAGGAAGACCCACGACGAGCCCGGTAGCGGCTCGCGTCGCGAGCGCCGCGACGCCGCGCGCAAGTCACGCCAGCGGCTCCACTAGCAGCCAGAGTTCCCGCACGGTGTGCGCGCGAACGCCGTCTCAGGCGGCGTTCTTGAAAGACTCGTCCGACCAGTCGGGCACGAAGCGCGCGCTCGGCGCGGAGTCCTCGATCCGCTCGAGGAGATCGTCGACAAACTGAAGGTCGGTGGGCGCGACGCCGGTGTCGAGCAGCGCGTCGAACTCGCAACGCGCGATGCTTTCGCATTCGCTGATGCGGCGCGATTCGAGGGCGCGGCTCACATCAGGTCCGATCACGATTCGTTGGTGCATAGGACGCCTTCCGGGTTGCCTGGGGTTCAACTGCGGTAGACGCGGCCGTTGACCACGCGTACACGATCGCCCACGCGAAGCTCGCCCTGGCCGACGCGGTCGAACGCGACGGTGCCGCCCGAGTCGAGCCGAACCACGACTCGAAAGCGATCACCAGCGTTCGACTTCTGGACTTCGTTGCCGATTGCAGCGCCGCCGAGCGCGCCGGCGATCGTCGCGGCAGTGTTGCCGCTGCCGGCGCCGAACTGATGGCCGATGATGCCGCCCGCGACGCCGCCGATGATGGCGCCGAGGCCGACCGGCGCGTTGCTGCCGCCGCGATACATGTCGATCGCTTCGACGACGCCGTACTCGGTGCGCTGCGCGACGACCGGCCGTTCGCGGTACACCGGATACGGCTCGTAGTAAGCACAGCCTCCCAGCAACGCGGCACTCGTCAGCACGACCAATCCGACAGCACGCAACCTCATCATCGAATCTCCGCTTTCGTCTCGTCACTCTAGAGAGGCGGTGCCGCGGCGTGGATCGGCATTGTCCCTATTCCCATGTCGGACAACGGCGGACAAGCGTTGCGGCGAGCCTCGTTCTCTTCGCGTAACGCGCGCGCGCCGCTTTGCGTTTACAGCGGGAGCGCGCGCCGGCCGTCGACGTGTAACGAGAGATGACGGCGCGTTTTCAGGCAGCCTTCAGCCTTGTACGCGTCGGGCGTCGTCGGCTTCCACAGCGGGCCGAGGCCCTTGTGGATCTCGGTCGCGATGAAGTTCAGCCATACCATCAACCGGTCAACCGGTAACGCTCGATGGTCCCGAACGCCGGCGCGAGCGTGCCCGGGTTGAGGTCGGGGATGTATTGCAGCACCACCGCAGCCTCGGTCGGGCGCTCGCCGTCGTCGAGCTCGAGCACCGGCACGTAGCCTTTCGGATTGATCGCATAGAAGTCGACGCCGTCGACCTCGTGATCGCGAAGATCGACGCGGGCACGCTGGTAGCGCAATCCCGATTCCTGCAGCGCGATGTGCGCGGCGAGCGAGCATGCGCCTGGGGCGTAGTAAAGCTTCATCGAGAACTCCTTTCGTCGTTGGCTGTGGGCTGGACCGCGCGTTCGATGGGAATGCGCCGTTCGGGGCTTCAGCGGACCGGTTGGGTTGCCGCTCGATGTCATCCTGACAGTTGGTCCAAGCGCGATAAAGCGGTGTCCAATCGATGCATCGTTGCGGTTTATGCAATAATGGTTCCTTCTGGACGACGCCCATGGATCGCTTCCAGTCGCTCGTCGCGTTTGCGAAGGTCGTCGAGGCCGGCAGCTTCGCGGCGGCTGCGCAACGGCTCGAGGTGTCGGTATCGGCGGTATCGCGCCAGCTGGGCGAGCTCGAAGCGCACCTCGGCGCACGGCTTCTGAACCGCACGACGCGCCGGCTTTCGCTGACCGAATCGGGTCGTGCATTCCATGAGCGCGTGCAGCAGCTGCTGGTCGATCTCGGGGAAGCGGAAGACGAGATCGCCGCGCAGGCAGTCGTGCCGCGCGGAACGCTGCGGCTCACCGCGTCGATCAGCTTCGGTACGCGCTACCTCGCGCCGGCGATCGCCGAGTTCGCTCGCCGCCACGCGCAGCTGCGCTTCGACGTCGAGCTATCGGACCAGATGCGCGACCTGGTCGACGAGGGCCTCGACCTCGCGATCCGCATCGGGCCGATCGGCAGCCAGACGCTGATCGGTCGCCAGATCGGCGTCGCGCGGATGCTCTGCTGCGCTGCGCCGTCGTACCTCGCGCGCCATGGAACGCCGCGTGCGCCGGCCGATCTCGCATCGCATGCGTGCCTGACCTACGCGTACGCGGCCGACGGCAGCATCTGGCGCTTTCGCGATGCAAGGCATCGGCTGCACGACGTGAAGGTGACCGGACCCGCGCATGCGAACAGCGGCGGCATGCTCGCCGCGCTCGCGGTGGCCGGCGTCGGCATCACGCTCGAGCCCGATTTCAGCGTCGCCGACGAGGTTCGGGCGGGACAACTGGTGCCGCTGCTCGTCGATTACGCTGCGCCGCCGATTCCGATCAACGCCGCGTATCCGAGCCGAAGGCACTTGTCGGCGAAGGTGCGCACGTTCGTCGAC
>JAICLP010000246.1 GCA_025925475.1 Burkholderiales bacterium
ACTCGGCGATCGGTCTCTCCACCATGCTGGCGATCGGGCCGGAGGAGTTCCGCGCCATGCTCGACGGCTTCCACGCCATGGACGAGCACTTCCGAACCACGCCCTTCGAGCGCAACCTGCCGGTGCTGATGGGTCTGATCGAGATCTGGTACAACTATTTCTTCGGCGCGCATACGGTCGCGGTCATGCCCTACGACCAGTATCTGAAACGCTTTCCGGCCTATCTGCAGCAGCTCACGATGGAGAGCAACGGCAAGCACGTGACGCAGGACGGCGCGCGCGTCGATTATCAGACGGGGCCGATTTACTGGGGCGAGCCGGGCACGAACGGGCAGCACTCGTTCTACCAGCTCATCCATCAGGGCACGCGACTCATCCCGTGCGACTTCATCGGCTTCTGCCAGCCGCAAAATCCGCTCGGGGACCAGCATGATCTCCTGATGGCGAACCTCTTCGCGCAGACCGAGGCGCTCGCGTTCGGCAGGACGGCAGAGGACGTGAAAGCCGAAGGCACGCCCGCGCGGCTCGTGCCGCACCGCACGTTCGAAGGCAATCGTCCGAGCAGCACGCTGCTCGCGCAGCGCCTGACGCCGCAGACGCTCGGATCGCTCGTCGCGCTCTACGAGCACAGCGTCTTCACGCAGGGCACGATCTGGAACATCGACTCGTTCGACCAGTGGGGCGTGGAGTTGGGCAAGGTACTCGCGCAGCGCATCGTGCCCGAGCTCACGGCCGAGGCCGAGCCCGCGCTTTCGCACGACAGCTCGACGAACACGCTGATCCGGCGCTATCGCGCGCGGAAGGTATAGAGGCCGCGCGTGAGCGTCCACGAGCGTAGCCGGCTGCAGCGAGCAGTGCCGGGCAGCGCCGGCCGCTCCGTGCTCGCACTGAACGCGGGCTCGTCGAGCATCAAGTTTGCGTGGTTCGATACCGTGCCTTCGCTCGAGCGCGCGCTCGCGGGCCGGGTCGAGCGCATCGGATTGCCGGGCGCGACGCTGACCGTCGCGGATGCGCGCTCGCGCGACAACTCGACGCGGCCGGTGGCGGCGCCGGACCACGCGGCAGGCGTGGAGCTGCTGATGAAGTGGCTCGCGGCTCGCGGCGAGCATGCGACGCTCGCCGGGGTCGGCCATCGCGTCGTGCATGGCGGACCGCGCTACGTCGAGGCGCAGGCGATCGATGCGAACATGATCGCGGAGCTCTCCAGGGTGAGCGCGTTCGATCCGCAGCATCTACCCGAGGAGCTCTCGCTGATCGAAGCCGTGCAGGCACGCTTCCCCGCGCTCGTGCAGGTGGCGTGCTTCGACACGGCTTTTCATCGCGACCTCCCGCGCGTGGCGCAACTGCTGCCGATCCCGCGGCGCTATGCCGATCAGGGCGTGCGGCGCTACGGTTTTCACGGCCTGTCGTATGCGTTTCTGATGGAAGAGCTCGCACGCGTCGCCGGAGCGCGCGCCGCGCGCGGGCGCATCGTGCTCGCGCACCTCGGCAACGGCACGAGCCTCGCGGCCGTGCGCGAGGGAAAACCGCTCGACACGAGCATGGGCTTCACGCCAACAGCGGGCGTTCCGATGAGCACGCGCTCGGGCGATCTCGATCCGGGACTCGTGCGCTATCTCGCGAGCACCGAAGGCATGGACGCGAACCGGTTCGCCGCGATGGTGAATTTCGAATCCGGTCTGCTCGGCATCTCCGAGACGAGCTCCGACATGCGTGATCTGCTTGCGCGCGAAGCGGACGATGCACGCGCGGCCGAAGCGATCGCACTCTACTGCTATCGCATCCGCCAATGCATCGGGGCTTACGCCGCGACGCTCGGTGGCATCGACACCCTCGTCTTCGCCGGCGGCATCGGCGAGAACGCGCCCGAAGTGCGTGCGCGAATCTGCGAGGGGCTGCAGTTTCTGGGGATCGGGCTCGTGCAGGAGCGCAACGCGCAAAACGCGCCGCTCGTCTGCGAGGACGCGGCTCGCGTGGCGGTGCGCGTGATTCGCACCGACGAGGAATGGATGATCGCGAAAACGGTGTGCCGCACGCTCGGCATCCCGACACACGAGGAACGTTCAGCGTGAAGACGAACGAAATCGCGCTTGCGAAGCGTCCACTGACGCCTGAGCTGCTGCGCAAGATCGACGCATACTGGCGCGCCGCGAACTATCTTTCGGCGGGCCAGATTTATCTCTATGCGAATCCGCTGCTGAAGGAGCCGCTCACGCTGCAGCACATCAAGCCGCGGCTGCTCGGCCACTGGGGCACGACACCCGGCCTCAACTTCGTCTACGTGCATCTGAACCGGATCATCCGCGAGCACGATCTCGACGTCATTTACGTGACCGGCCCCGGACACGGCGGTCCGGGCGTCGTCGCCAACACCTACCTCGAGGGCACGTACAGCGAGCTCTACCCCGACGTATCGCAGGACGAGGAGGGCATGAAGCGGCTCTTCACGCAATTCTCGTTTCCGGGCGGCATCCCGAGCCATACCGCGCCGCAGACGCCCGGCTCGATCAACGAAGGCGGCGAGCTCGGCTATTCGCTGTCGCACGCCTACGGCGCCGCCTTCGACAACCCGGACCTCCTCGTCGCGTGCGTGGTCGGCGACGGCGAGGCGGAAACCGGTGCGCTGGCGACGAGCTGGCACTCGAACAAGTTTCTCGATCCGGTGCGCGACGGCGCGGTGCTGCCCATCCTGCACCTGAACGGCTACAAGATCGCCGGGCCGACCGTGCTTGCGCGGATCGACGAAGACGAGCTCGAAGCGCTCTTCCACGGCTACGGCTACACGCTCTACTTCGTCGAGGGCGACGATCCGCCGCTCATGCATCAGCGCATGGCGGCGACGCTCGATCACATCGTGGGCGAAATCCGGCGCATCCAGAAGGAGGCGCGGGCGAACGGCTTTCGCGAGCGCCCCCGCTGGCCGATGATCGTCCTGCGCTCTCCGAAAGGCTGGACCGGCCCGAAGTCGGTCGACGGCAAGCCGGTGGAAGGCACGTTCCGCGCGCATCAGATTCCGGTCGCGGACTTCGAGCAGAAACCCGAGCATCTCGAAATTCTCGAGCGTTGGCTCAGGAGTTACCGCCCCGACGAATTGTTCGACGCGAAGGGCACGCTCGTATCCGAGCTCGCCGAGTTGGCGCCGACCGGCGCGCGGCGCATGGGCGCGAACCCGCATGCGAACGGAGGGGTACTGCTGCGCGATCTTCGCCTGCCCGATTTCCGCGACTACGCGATCGACGTGTCCGCGCCCGGGATGATCGAAGCCGAGGCGACGCGCATACAGGGCGAGCTCATCCGCGACGTGCTGAGGCTCAACGACGATACGCGCAATTTCCGCGTGTTCAGTCCCGACGAGACCGCGTCCAACCGCTGGAACGCCGTCTTCGAGGTCACCGATCGCTGCTCGACTGCACGCATTCTGCCTGGCGACGAGCATGTCGCGCCCGACGGACGCGTGATGGAAATGCTGAGCGAGCATCAATGCGAGGGCTGGCTCGAAGGCTACCTGCTGACCGGACGCCACGGCTTCTTTTCATGCTACGAGGCGTTCATCCACATCGTCGACTCGATGTTCAACCAGCACGCGAAATGGCTCGAGACGTGCCGCCACGTCGCCTGGCGGCGTCCGATCGCGTCGCTCAATTACCTGCTTTCCTCGCACGTCTGGCGGCAGGACCACAACGGATTCAGCCATCAGGACCCCGGATTCATCGACCACGTCGCGAACAAGAAGGCCGATGTCGTGCGCGTGTACCTGCCGCCCGACGCGAACACGCTGCTCTCGGTCACCGATCACTGCCTGCGCAGCCGCAACTACGTCAACGTCATCGTCGCGGGCAAGCAGCCGGAGCTCCAGTGGCTCGACATGAATTCGGCGATCAGGCACTGCGCAGCCGGGCTCGGCATCTGGGAATGGGCGAGCAGCGACGCCGGAAACGATCCCGACGTCGTCATGGCGTGCTGCGGCGACGTGCCCACGCTCGAGACGCTCGCGGCCGTCGAAATCCTGCGCGAGCATTTTCCGGCGCTCAAGGTGCGCGTGATCAACGTCGTCGACCTGATGACGCTGCAGCCGCAAAGCGAGCATCCGCATGGCCTGCCCGACCGGGATTTCGACGCTCTCTTCACGAGGGACAAGCCGATCATCTTTGCCTTTCATGGCTACCCGTGGCTGATTCATCGCCTGACCTACCGCCGCGCCGGCCACGACAACCTGCACGTGCGCGGCTACAAGGAGAATGGCACGACCACGACGCCTTTCGACATGGTGGTGCTGAACGATCTCGACCGCTTCCATCTCGCGGGCGACGTGATCGACCGCGTCGCGAGTCTCGGCTCGCGCGCGGCTTACGCGAAGCAGTTCCTGCGCGACAAGCTCGTCGATCACAAGGCCTACATCGAAAAGCACGGCATCGACATGCCCGAGATCCGCAACTGGAAATGGAGTGCGGCGAGGGCGGGCCAGCGCGCGTAGATCGATCGCGATTCGGCATGGCGATCCGAGAACGGGCGCCGCGGCCGGGGGTCGAACCAACGAGGAACCTTCAGCTCGAGATACTCATGAACGAAGCAACGCCGGCGAAAGCGTCTCGCCCCGCGCAACGCATCCGCCTGTTTCTGGCGGACGTCGACGGGGCGCTGGTCACGCGCGACAAGGTGCTGACCGAGGACGCGAAAGACGCGGTGCGGGCGCTGCGCGAGGCCGGCATCGAGCTCGCGATCACGAGCGGGCGTCCGCCGCGCGGCATGCGCATGCTGGTCGAGCCCCTCGCGCTGACGACGCCGATCGCGGGCTTCAACGGCGGAGTATTCGTCAATCCCGATCTGTCGGTCATCGAGAGCCATGCGCTCGATCCCGCCGCAGCGCGCGACACGGTGACGCTGATCGGAAAGCAGGGGCTGGACGTCTGGGTTTACACCGAGACCGAGTGGCTGATCCGCGACCCGAACGCGCCGCACGTCGCGCGCGAGGCGTGGACGGTGAAGTTCGACGCGCGCGTGGTGCCCGAATTCACCGACGAGCATCTGTCGCATGCGGTGAAGATCGTCGGCATCTCCGACGATCTCCCGCGCGTCGCCGCCTGCGAGAAGGC
>JAICLP010000181.1 GCA_025925475.1 Burkholderiales bacterium
CCGCCACGGCGAGCGCGGCGGCGAGCAACAGGACGACGACGATTGCAATCCGGGACGGCGTGCGCATGCGGGACGGATCTCGCACGACGCGCGGGCAACGGCGCATGGCGCGACCATGTGCATGATTATAATGGCGCGATGATTGCGTTTGCGCCGCGTTCACGCTGCCGGGACCGCGGCGCTTCGCATGCGGCGGAGCGATCTTCGCCGCGTCCAGCGGGCTTCACGTTGATCGAGATCATGGTGGTCATCGTGATCCTCGGCGTGCTCGCCGCGCTCGTCGTGCCGAGCGTGCTGTCGCGCACCGACGATGCGCGCATCGTCGCGGCGAAGACCGATCTCGGCGCAATCCGCCAGGCGCTGAAGCTCTACCGCCTCGACAACCAGCGCTATCCCACCAACGAGCAGGGTCTCTCGGCGCTCGTCACGAAGCCGACGGAACCGCCGATCCCTCCGAACTGGAAGCCCGGCGGCTATCTCGAAAAGCTGCCGCTCGATCCGTGGGGTCGCGCGTACCAGTACCTGAACCCCGGGCTCAAGAGCGACGTCGACGTGTTCACGTACGGCGCCGACGGCGCGCCGGGCGGCAGCGGCGCCGACGCCGATATTGGCTCGTGGGATCTGTAGACAGTCGACGCGAACGCATCTCGGGCTTCACGCTCGTCGAGATCCTCGCCGTCATCGTCATCCTCGGCCTCGTCGCAGGACTTGCCGTTGCCCTCGTGGGCCCCGACGAGCGCGATGCGAGCGCACGCGAGGCGCGCAGCTTCGCGGGCGCGCTCGAATACGCCGCCGCGCGCGCGCAGTGGCGAAACGAGATGCTCGGCGTCTCCGCCGATCATCGGGTCCTTCGCTATTGGCGCCGCGACGTCGCGAACGATCGCTGGGTCGTCCTCGACGACGATGACGTCCTGCGCGCGCATGAACTGCCGCCGCCGCTCGATGCGATGGCAGTCGCCTACGGCGGACGCGCGGTGCCGGCGAACGCGATCGTCCCGCTGCGCTCGTCGGGACGCAACGACCCGTTCGCGTTCGTGCTCGCGACCCCGAGCTATCGGACGACGGTCGCGCTCGATCCGCTGAGTCGCGCGTCGATCGTCGGACCGCAGCCCAGCGAGCAGCCCTGATGCGCGGCACGAGCACTCGGCGCGAATCGGCGCGAAGGGTCCGGGCGTTCACGCTGATCGAGGTGTTGGTCGCGCTGGCGATCCTCGCCGTCGCTCTCGCCGCCGGCATGCGCGCGGTCGCGCAAAGCGCCGACGGCGCGTCGTCGCTGCGCCTTCGCACGCTCGCGTTGTGGGTCGCACAGAATCGACTGGCGCAGGCGCAACTCGCCGATCCGTGGCCGGCGCGCGGCAGCGCCAACGGCGACGAAACGCAGGCGGGCACGCGCCTCGTCTGGCGCGAGACCGTGAGCGACACGCCGAACCCCGCGTTTCGCCGGGTCGAGATCATAGTTGCCGAACCGGGTGCGCCCGATTACGCGCTCGCCCGGCTCGTCGGATACGTCGGCAATGCCGCGCATTGAAGACAGGTTTGCGCAGGCCGGTCGCAAGCGAGCGCGCGGCTTCACGCTCGTCGAGGCGCTCGTTGCCGTGGCCATTCTCGCGATCGTCGCGCTGATCGCGTGGCGCGCGACCGCGGCCATGACCGACAGCGAAGCGCGGCTCGCCGGTGAAAGCGCACGCTGGCGGCAACTGGACGCGCTGATGACGCGGATGGAGGCCGACATGCGCGCCGCGATACCCCGCACCGTGCGTCATGGCGCGTCGCGCGAGCCGGCGTGGGTTGCTACCGCAGGCGATGCAGCGGGCAACACGTCGCTCGCCTTCTCGCGCGCCGGTCCCGATGCGCTCGACGCGCCGGGCAGCGGCGGGCAGCGCGTCGGCTACCGTCTGCGCGACGGACGCATCGAAGTGTTGTACTGGCCGCGCCTCGACAATGTCGCGACAAAGGATCCGGCCGCGTATGCGCTCGCCGACGGCGTCGCCAGCTTTCGCGTGCTGCAGCTCGCGCCGAGCGGCCAGTGGACCGACCGCTGGCCGTTGCCGGACATGCAAAGGGCGCCCCCGGAGCTGCAAACGAGCCTGCCGCGCGGCGTTCGCGTCGATGTCACGCTCGCCGACGGCAGCGTCGTCGAGCGCTGGCTCGCGCTGCAATGACATCGCGCAACAAAATGAGTCGATCGGTGGACGAGCGCGGGCTCGCGCTGATCGTCGCGATGCTGATCGCTGCGCTCGCTGCCGCGGTTGCCGTTTCGGTCGCGACGGCACAAGCGCAGTGGTCGGCGCAGGTCGAGCACCGGCGCGATCAGGTCGAGGCGCAGTCGATCGCGCTTGCAGGGCTCGCCTGGGCGCGCGCGATCGTCGCCGCCGACACGTCGCCGATCGACTCTCTCGGCGCGCCGTGGGCGCTGCCGCTGCCCGCGACCCCGGTCGAGAACGGGGCCGTCGAAGGCCGCATCATCGACGCGCAGTCGATGCTCAACGTGAACATGCTCGCGGGCGCGCATGCGCCCCAGGCGCGCGGCCAGTTCACGCGGCTCTTTGCGGCGCTCGGTCTTCCCGAGTCGACGCTCGATGCGACGATCGACTGGGTCGACGCCAACGACGTGCCGGAACGAAACGGCGCCGAGGACGCGTGGTACATGGCGCAGGCCGATCCGTCGCTGGCCGCGAACGCGCGTGCCGCGCGCATCGAGGAGCTCGCGAACGTGCGCGGCATGACGCCGTCCGCGATGGCGCGGCTCGCGCCATTCGTGACGGCGCTGCCGGATGACACCGCGGTCAACGTGAATACCGCGTCGCCCGAAGTGCTCGCTGCGCTTCTGGACGGAATTCAGCCCGACGCGCTCGCCGCGCTCGTCGCGGATCGGAACGCCCGCCCGTTCGCGACGCCTGACGATTTCCTCGCCCGCGTCCCGAAGACGATACCGGCCATCGACCGCAGCCTCGTATCGGTGAACACCGGCTATTTTCTCGTCTTCGTCCGCGCACGACAGGGCGAGACGGTGGCCGATGCGCGTGCGCTCATCAAGCGCAATCAACGGACATCGTCGATCGTCTGGCAGACCATCGAGTGAGCAGGATCGGCCCCGATCGCCGATCCCTGATTTACCGTACACTCGCGCCTCGATGCTGCGCGTCTTCCTCTCCGCCCCGCCCCGCGCCGATCGCGCCGAGCATTGGGTGCGCTACGACGCGCAGGGGCGCGCAATTTCGCGCGGGCAGAGCGCGCCCGCGCAGTGGCCGGCCGATCCCGTGGTCGAAGTCGTGGTCGCGGCCGCGCAGGTCCGCTTGATCGTCCTGGCGCTGCCGCCAATGCCGCGCGAGCGACTGCGCGGCGCCGTCCGTTATGCGCTCGACGATCAGATTGCGACGCCGCTCGACGAATCGTCGATCGCGACCGCGGAGCCGCGCAATGGCGCATGCGTCGTCGCCGTCGCCTCCGAAGCGCTGATTCGCGCGATCGCGGGACTCGACCGGCGCATTGCGCGGATCGTTCCTGAATCCGCGCTCGCACCGCTCGCCAACGGATGGACGTGGTGCCTGTCGAATGCAGACGACGGTTTCGTCCGGCGCGCGGACGGCAGCGCGTTCGCCGTGCAACGCATCGATGCGGATGGATCGCTGCCGCCCGAGCTTGCGGCGGCGGTTGCGCAATCGACGCGAGTGCAGGCGCTGCCATCGCACGTACACGTCGCGTTTCGCGCCGATGCGTCGAGGCTCGCGGCGTGGTCGCAGGCAAGCGGCGTTTCGTTCGTGGCTGCGCCTGCATGGCACTGGGAGCAGGCATCCACGCCGGCGTTCGCGACGGCACCCGACTTTCTGCGCGATGCCAGACAAGCCGCGGCCGATGCGAGCAGTGCATTCCCACTCCGGCGCTTTCGTCCGGCGCTGCTGTTGGGGGGCGCGGCGATTGCGCTCTACGTCGGCGGCCTCGTCATCGAATCGGCGTGGCTCGACATCGAGAACTGGCGCTTGTCGCGTTCGCTCGTCGAGACGGCAGCCGCGGCGCAATTGCCCGATGCCACCGGCGCAGCCTCGGCCTTTCACGCGATTGCGCGGCAAAACGCGCAATTGCGCCATCGCGCGCTGCAATCCGCGCCGGCCGACGCGCTGCCGCTTCTTGCGCGCGCCGCACCCGCGCTGGGCGCGCTTCCGTCTGCTGCACTGCGCTCCGCGCGCTATGCCGGCGACGCGTGGACGATCGAGCTCGGCAATGTCGATGCGTCGACTGTCGCGCGACTCGCGCGCCGCCTGGAGGATGCGGGTGTCGATGCGTTGACGGCTGCGACCCCAGGCGGCACGCGACTGCGGCTGTCGCTCGCCACGACCGCCCATTGACGGACATGCGAGTGAATTGGCCTCGTCCGCTCGCTGACGCGTTGGCATCCGCGCATCCGGCGCAGCGTCGCCTGTGGCTCGTGCTGTCGGTGCTCGTCGCACTCGTCCTGGCCGTCTTCGTCGCATTGCGCTTGCAGGATGCGATCGCACGTTCGCGCGAAGACGTCGTGCGCAACCGCCTGATGCTCGGCGTCGCGCGTGCACGCGCCGCCGAGAACGTTGCTCTCGGGCGGAGCAACGTGCCCCGCAGGAACGACGACCCGCGAAGCGCGATCGACCGCGTCCTGGCGGCGAACGGATTGCGCTACACCGCGCTCGACGCGCAACGCGGCGATGCGGCCCAGCGGATCGTGATCGAATCGGCGCCGTTCGATGCGCTGATCCGCGCGCTCGATACGCTGGCGCGGCAGGAAGGCCTGCGCGTCACCGACGCGAGCTTCGCTGCGCGCGTCGACCCCGGAACGGTGCGAGCCGAGCTCGCCTTCACGCGCTAGCCCGGGCGTGCGCGTTTTGCTGCGGGTCGTACCAGGGCTCGTCGTGCTGGCCGCGGCCTTCGTGCTGCTTGCACCGGCGTCGCTTCTCGACGGGCCCGTCGCCAGGAGCACCGGCGAACACTTGCGCCTCGTCGACACGAGCGGCGTCTGGTGGCGCGGCCGCGGCGCCGTCGCGACCCCGGATGGCGCGCTGCGCCTGCCGGTCGCCTGGCGCGTCTCGTTCGCCCCGCTCCTGACCGGCGCACTCGTCGTGACGCTGATTGGCCACGATGCTGCGATGCCGACGGGAACCGTCAGCCTGCGTCACGAGGCGCTCGACGTTCGCGACCTGCACGTCGCCGCGCCTGCGGCGCTGGCGTCGTCGCTGGTTCCCACGTTGACGAGCGTCGCGATCGACGGCGAACTCGATCTGCGAGCGCCTGCGTTCACGTGGCGCAGCAATGGCGGCAGCGGCACGATCGACGCGACCTGGCAGCATGCGCGCATCGACGCCGGCGCGCCGATCGATCTCGGTCGCGTCGTCGCCGATGCGAAGCCCGCCGCGGACGGCCTTTCCGGCAACGTGCGCAACGCGGGCGGCGACCTCGCGATCGACGGCAACGTCGCGCTTCACGGCAATGTCGTCAGCGCATCGTTCAAGCTCAGGCCGACGGCCCGCGCATCGCAGGCGGTGCGCGCGATGTTGCCGCTGCTCGGCGCTGCGGACAGCACCGGCGCGGTGACGCTCGCATGGCGAAGCGATCGGCGCTGAAGTCTCGCGGCGGCGCTCGCGCCGCGATCGGCGTCAGCGGCGCTCACGCGCCCCGTGCCAAGGCGCTTCCACGAACGGGGCGCATCGAAGGTCTCGACGCCGCGCGCGGTGTCGCGATCGTCGCGATGATCGCCTATCACTTCTGCTTCGACCTGCGCTACTTCGGCGTCACGCATTGGGATTTCGAGCATGACTTCCGGTGGCTCGGGGCGCGTGCGGCGATTCTGTCGTCGTTCCTGCTGATCGCGGGCATCAGTGCCGTCCTCGCGAATCGGCAGGCGTCGCCGCTTGCGCACTGGTTGCGCCATATCGGCGTCATCGCGCTGGCGGCGCTCCTCGTCACTGCAGGCAGCTATCTGCTGTTTCCGCGCTCGTTCATCTGGTTCGGCGTGCTGCACGCGATCGCGGTGTCGCTGCTGCTCGCGAGGCCGCTGCTGCCGCGACCGTTGCTCGCGGCGCTTGCCGGGGTCGCGATGATCGCGGCCGGCCTGCTCTATTCGAATCCGCTTTTCGACGGCCGCTTGCTCGGTTGGGTCGGCTTCATGACGGCGAAGCCGATGACCGAGGATTACGTTCCGCTCTTCCCGTGGATGGGCGTGCTGCTGCTCGGCGTCGCGCTCGGCCATGAGCTCGTCCGCACGCGCTTCGCCCTGCTCGCGCCGCTCGCGCGCTTCCCGGCCGCGCTGCGTCTGCTCGGGCGGCACAGCCTCGTCGTCTACCTGCTGCACCAGCCGCTGATGATCGGCGCCCTCTGGTTGTTGCTGGCGCCATGACGACGCGATGAACCGCTTCGGCGGATCCCGCGGGCAATGCGACTTGCGAGAGTCAGCTGCCCGGCAGGTCGTGGACCTCCGGAAAGAACACATCCTTCCACGACGTCGGCTTGACCTTGATGAGACCGTGCGCGTACATGAAGTCGGCGTATTTCATGACGCCGGATGGCGTCAACGTATAGTCGACGCCCGGGGACGTGAGCATCTTGTAGACCTGATCCACGGTGAGCTTCGGATGCTCCATCTCGACGTACAAGGTGGC
>JAICLP010000050.1 GCA_025925475.1 Burkholderiales bacterium
CGCCGTAGGGACCGACCACCTGCACGTCGTCGCCGATGGCGAGATCGCACAGATAGTTCGATGCGGTACCCGCAACGGGCCGGCCATCATGGTCGACACCGACGCGCTTCACGGTAAGCGCGACGTTGTTGTAACCCGGGCGCTCGCCGTCGCGAGGACTGGCGATCGAGTAGAGACGCACGTAATGCGGCCTGCCGTTTTCGTCGCGGCCCGGCGGCACGACGCCGATCGATTGTCCCTCGAGCACTGGAAACGCGGTGCTGCCGAAGTCGAGCACGATGTGGCGGATGTCGGCCGAGGCGTCGTCGGCGGTCAGCCGGTAGTTGCCGGTCACGCGTGCAATGGCCGGATTCGGCGGTGCGTACAGGCCAACGCAGGGTGACGCCGCAGACCATGGTGCCGATGCCGATCCGGCAATGCCGACTGACGCGGCTGCGGTGAGCCGTCTCACTTCGTCCGGAATGTCGGTGGCGGCTGCCGGCTCGACTTCGACAGGCGCCGGCAAGCTGTCCCATCCGAGCTGATCGTCGAGCGTGTACGGCGTGCTCTTGCGCACCGTCTGCCAGTGATCGATCGCGCCGGTCGGGCACGGCGGAATGCATGCATTGCACCCGTTGCACTTCGCGAAGTCGACGACGTAGTTCCGCGCATCGTGCGTGACGGCGCCGATCGGGCACGTCGACTCGCACGTGTTGCAGCGAATGCACACCTCGGGATCGATCAGGTGCTGCAGCGCGTAATCGGCGTTCACGGCAGCGCTAGTTGAACCGCACGTATTCGAAGTTCGCCGGCTGGCGATTGATGCCGATCGCAGGCGGTGCGATCCAGTTCGCGAACTTGCCCGGCTCGACGACGCGTCCCATCAGCGACGCGACGAAGGCCCGGTCGTCGACAGTCGGCAGCCAATCGCCGACGTTTGCATTCCAGTCGCTTTCCGAGACGACCCGCCCAGCCGGCGAGACGTGAAGCTGCGCCAGGGTCCCGATCTTGCGATGAAACGCCTTGTGGGGCACCGTGAGGCGAAACGGAATGCCCGCCTTTTCGATCACGCGGTTCCAGCGTCCGACGCCGGCAATCGAGTCGCGAATGAAGTCGTCGCGAAGCACCTCGTTCAGTGCATTCAGCATCGGCACCTCGCGATCGGCAAGGCGGCCGTCGACGGCCGTCGGCACCGGGTAGCTGCGACCCTGCAGCCGATGATCGTCGTCGCGCTTGCCCTCCTCGTAGCGGCCCTTGAGTCCCGACGTGTAGAACGTCGCGGCGTTCGACGACTGATCGGCGCCGAAGAGATCGATCGTCACGCTGTAGTGGAAATTCAGGTAGCGCTGGATTGTCGGCAGGTCGATCGCGCCTTGCGCGCGTACCTGCGCCGGATCGTCGCTCTTCAACGCATTCATCACCTCGCAGGTGCGCTGCACGATGCGCGCGACGCCTGATTCGCCGACGAACATGTGATGCGCTTCCTCGGTCAGCATGAACTTCGTCGTGCGGGCGAGCGGCTCGAAGCCCGATTCCGCCAGCGCAGCGAGCTGGAACTTGCCGTCGCGGTCGGTGAAGTACGTGAACATGAAGAGCGACAGCCAGTCGGGTGTCCTTTCGTTGAACGCACCGAGGATGCGCGGATTGTCGGCATCTCCGGAGCGCCGCGTCAGCAGCGCCTCGGCTTCCTCGCGCCCGTCGCGGCCGAAGTAGCGGTGCAGCAGATACACCATCGCCCACAAGTGGCGGCCCTCCTCCACGTTGACCTGGAACAGGTTGCGCAGATCGTAGAGCGACGGACACGTAAGACCGAGATGGCGCTGCTGCTCGACCGATGCCGGCTCGGTATCCCCCTGCGTGACGACGATGCGGCGCAGGTTCGCGCGGTGCTCGCCCGGCACGTCCTGCCAGACGGGCTCATCCTTGTGCTCGCCGAAACCGATCGTCGCGCCCCCGGCGACGGGCGTGAGAAAAATGCCCCATCGGTAATCGGGCATCTTCACGTAGCCGAACTGTGCCCAGCCCTGCGGCTCGACGCTCACGGCGGTCCGCAGGTACACGTCGAAGCCGGACGCGGCCTCGGGTCCCATCTCGCGCCACCAGTCGAGAAACGCCGGTTGCCAGCGCTCGAGTGCGCGCGCAAGCGCGCGGTCTTCCGACAGGTTGACGTTGTTCGGAATCCTGTCGGCGTAGTTCGTCGTCGTTTGCATCGGCCTCTCCGGGATGTTTCGGGCGCTACACGCGCTGCCAGTCGAAGCGGGCTTTGGTACCGGTTCCGAACACTTTCAGCGCCCCTGCTTCGCCGATTGCGTTCGGGCGCACGAAAATCCAGTTCTGCCACGCCGACAGCCGGCCGAACACGCGCGTTTCCATCGTTTCGCCGCCGCCGAAGCGAAGATTCGCTTCCATGCCGGTCAGCGCGTCGGGCGACATGCTGCCGCGCTCTTCGAGCACGAGCCGCAGCTCGTCGTCCCAATCGATGTCATCGAGTGCGACGGTAACGAGCCCGAGGCGCGCCGCATCGTGCGCCGAAAGCGGCGCGCCCTGTACCTCGCGAATCGCCGAGATCGGCCCGGCTTCATCGTAGAAGCGCGCGGCAAGCCGCGAGCGTCCGTCGACGCGCGGATAGGCGCCGAAATTCATCTGCGACACGGCGATCGACGGCACAGCGTCGGGCTCGTCGGGAAGATCGAGCATGTAGCTGCGGTCGGCGGCCAGCGCCAGCTCGATGAGCGTGCCTGCGAAACACGATCCGCGATCGATCTTCGCGATCAGCGTGCGCGACGATACATCGAGCCGCGCGAACGTGCGTCGCAGAAGACCGATCGTCTCGCGCACGAGCCAGTGCGTCGCGTGCCTGGCAAGCGTCGCGTCGACGGCCAGCATGCGATCGATGTCGCCTTCGGTCGTCAGGAGCCAGGTGCCGACGTCGAGCTCGTTCGTGCGCAGCATCAGGATCGCATCGTCGAGCTCGCGCGCCATCGCGAGCGGCCACCAGCGCGCGCCGAGCGTTTGGATCTCTTCGACGTCGCCCGGTTGTGCAGTCGACGGGGCCTTGACGTGAAGCGTGGCGCGACGCGCGGCACGGTCGATGCGCACGTCGACGTGGTCGTAGTGGTAGCCGTCGCCGTCGGTCGCTCGGACGACAGGCGTGAGCGCGATCCCCTTCGCATCGGACGGACGATCGCTTTCGCGCGCGAGCTCGTGCGCGCGCCGCTGCACGTAGGCCGCGAATTCGCTTGGCTTGACGACCTCGTCGACGAGGCGCCACGCCTTCGCGCGCTGGCCGCGGATGCCCTCCGTCGTCGTGCAGAAGATGTCGGCGAGATCGTGCCGCACCCTGCGCTTGTCGGTCAGGCGGGTCAAGCCACCGGTTCCCGGCAGTACGCCGAGCAGCGGCACTTCGGGCAGGCTCACCGCGGAGGAGCGATCATCGACCAGAACGATCTCGTCGCAGGCGAGCGCCATCTCGTAGCCACCACCCGCGGTCGTTCCGTTGCAGGCGGCGATGAACTTCAAACCGGAATGGCGGCTTGCATCCTCGATGCCGTTGCGCGTTTCGTTCGTGAACTTGCAGAAGTTGACCTTCCACGCGTGTGACGAGCGCCCGAGCATGAAGATGTTCGCGCCGGAGCAGAACACGCGGTCCCTGGCGCTCGTCAGCACGACGGTACGCACTTGCGGATGCTCGAAGCGTATTCGCTGCAACGCATCGGCGAGCTCGATGTCGACGCCAAGATCGTAGGAATTGAGCTTCAGCGCATAGCCGGGCCGGATGCCGCCGTTCTCGTCGACGTCGAGCGCGAGCGTCGCGACCGGTCCGTCGTAGCTGACCTTCAGATGACGATAGCGGGAAGGATCGGTCTGGTAGTCGACGCTTGCCTCGGCGGCATGGGCTGCATCGATCGTCATCGGGTCATCTCCGGTTGCACGGCGCGGCTGTCGAATGCGGTCGCGACGGCGGCGCGCAACTTCGCGAAGCTCTGCCGCGGCGTCTCGCCCGACGTATCGATCACTGCGTCCGCCTTGCGATACATGGATTCGCGCCCGGCGAGAATCCGCTCGAGGTCGTCCATCGCCCTTGCGTTGCCTGCCATCGGGCGCAGATCGCCCTGCGCGAGCACGCGCGCCATGTGCTCCTCGGGCTGCGCCTTGATCCAGACCGTGTAACACCTCGCGAGCAGCAGCTCGAACGCCGCTTCCTCGTTGACGATGCCGCCGCCCGCCACGATCACCGCCTGCGCCTGCTCGCGCGCAACGCGCTCGAGCACGCGCTGCTCGATGCGCCGGTACGCGGCATGGCCATAGAGCGCCATCACTTCGCCCGCCGGCAGACCGGTCTCGTGCGCCACTTCGCGGTTCAGCTCGATCAGCGGAACGCGCAACGTGTCGGCGAGCATTGCGCCGAGCGTCGACTTGCCGGCGCCGCGCATGCCGATCAACGCGATGCGGTTGCGGCGCGCCGTGGCGTCGGCCGAGGCATCCACTGCAAAGAGTTGCGCGATGCCAACGCCGAGCGTGACGGCGACGCGGCGGAGCAGCACGACCGATATGTTCGCCCGGCCCGATTCGATCTGCGCCAGGTATCGCTCGGAAATTTTCGACTCGTGCGCCAGGCGCTTGCGCGAAATGGACTGTCCCTCGCGCAGGGCGCGAATCCGCGAGCCGAGCTCGGCGACGAAGTGCGCGTCGACGCCATTCCCGGAAGGCTCGGATGCTCGTTGCACTTGGCGCTTGGGCCGGCTTCCCTTGAGCATCGACGCATTATACTGCCGGCCATGGCCGAGTTGTCATGCATTATAATTCAGCCGTAGTTGTGGACTACGATCCCGTTTGCCGTCACTTTCGGGACGCGAGGCGTCAGAGCGGGGTTTTTCCGGCGCGAACGCATACGGGTCACCGGTACATGAAGAATCCGCGCGAAGTGGCTGATCGAAAGGCCGCTTTGAACGCTTGCATGACTATCAAAACGGCAAAAGACGGAGTAAGCTAGGGCCGCCCCGAAGGGCACTGTTCTTGCTTTGGAGCGCCACACGCGTTTGGCGCACTGGCCGGACACCATGCAAAGGAACCCAATGTCGGCCCTGGCACGACCCGCACCTGCCGCCACCGGCGTCGTCTCGGAGCTCGCGTTCGCGCGCGCCCAGCGAAACACGGTGCTCATCGTCGACGACCTGTTCTCGAGCCGGCTGCTGCTTGCGGAGATCGTGCGGCAGATCGACGGCAAGCTCAATCTCGAACTGTTCGACACGCCGTCGCGCGCACTCGAGTTCGCACGCAACAACCGCGTCGACATCGTCCTGACCGATTACAAGCTGCCGGAGTTCGATGGCATCGAGCTCGTCAAGCAGCTTCGTGCGCTGCCGCATTGCGTCGACGTGCCGATCGTCGTGATCACCGTCGTCGACGACCGCAAGATCCGCTATGACGCGCTCGAAGCGGGCGCGACCGACTTCCTGATCAAGCCGCTCGACGATCACGAGACGCGCGCGCGCTGCGCCAATCTGCTGGAACTGCGCCGCCACAAGATCGTGCTGTCCGACCAGGCGCGGGTGTTGCAATACCAGGTCGACAAATCGGTCGCCGAGATTCACGAGCGCGAGCTCGAGACGCTGTCGAAGCTCGCAAAGGCCGGCGAGTTCCGGGACAAGACGACCGGCAATCACCTGATGCGGATGGCCAAGTATTCTTCGCTGATCGGCCAGCACCTCGGCCTCGGCGCCGAGACCGTGCACGTGCTCGAAGTCGCCGCACCGATGCACGACATCGGCAAGATCGGCATTCCCGACGCGGTGCTCCTGAAGGACGGCCCGCTGACGCCGGACGAGACGCAGGTGATGCGCGACCATCCGCGGATGGGCTACGACATCCTGAAGGGCAGCCCGTCGAAGTACCTGTCGATGGGTGCGATCATCGCGCTCGGCCATCACGAAAAGTTCGATGGCTCGGGCTATCCGAACGGGCTGCACGGCGAGGACATCCCGCTCGTCGCGCGCATCGTCGCCGTCGCCGACGTCTTCGACGCGCTCGTCTCCGAGCGTCCGTACAAGAAGGCGTGGTCGCTCGACGAGGCGATCGAGTTCGTCAAGTCGCAGCGCGGCAAGCACTTCGATCCCATGTGCATCGACGCGTTCCTCTCCGATCGCTCGGCGATCGAGACGGTGTTGCGGGAATTCGCGGATTGAAGGATTAAAAAGGGGCCAGGCTCGAATTTCCGACACCCGCAAATTCGAGCCTGGCCCCTTTTATCTCGCAGCCACGAGGACGATGTGCACGCGGCGCGGTCCGTGCGCGCCGAGCACGATGGTCTGCTCGATGTCGCCGGTGCGCGAAGGCCCGGATACGAGATTGACCGCGCGCGGCAATGCGTCGCGTTCGGCACGCTGGCGCGCGAACGCCTCCTCCATCCCCGCCACGATCTGATCGGCGCGCACGATCGCGATATGCGTCTCCGGCAGCAGGAACGTCGCGGGCGGCGAATCGGTGCCGCTCGCGAAAACCAGCGTTCCCGTTTCCGCGATCGCGCAGAAGCAACCCGTGATGCCGATCGCGTCATCGCCGCTCGCCGGGCGCACGTCCACGTCAAAACCGGCGCCGCGCCAGTCGAGCGCTGCAATTTCGGGCCAGCAGACGGCGCGGGCGTGCGGATGATCGAGATAGCGCGCAATCGCCGCCGGTGCCTGTTCGATGCCCTCGACACGTGTCGTCGTGCTCGACATGTCGGCCGCGCGCTGGAGAAAGCGCTGCACGAGATCGGCCGGCAGCGTCGGCCGCGGACCCTGCTTGCGCGCGGCCAGGTAGGCATGCGCGGCGGCGCGCGGCTCGTCGTCGGGTCCGTGCCGGCCGAGCGCCTCTCGCACGCGTGCGAGCACCGCTTCGCGCGAGCGCTGGTTGTCGTCGATCGCCATTCGCGCCGCTACGCGGTGTGCTTGCGCACGAATGCGTCGAGGCGGCCGATGCCCTCCTCGATCGCCTCCGTGGATGCGGCGTACGAAAAGCGGATGTGCTGGCCGTCGCCGGGAACGCGGCGGCCGAAGTGAATGTCGGCGAGCACTGCAATGCCTGCGTCGTGCAGCAGCCGCTTGCGAAACGCTTCGGAATCGGCGGCCTTCACGCGGCGGCACGCCTCGGTGACGTTGGGCCACGCGTAGAACGCGCCGCCCGGCAGCTTGCACGAGATGCCCGGTACTTCATTCAGAAGGCGCACGATCAGGTCGCGTCGCGCACGGAACTGCGCGTGCATCTCGTCGACCGAATCCTGCGGGCCGTCGATCGCCTCGACCGCCGCCCATTGCGAGATCTGCGACGCGCACGACTCGGTGTTCGTGATCCAGCGCGTCAATGTCGGCGCGAGTGCCCGATTCGCGACATAGCCCAGGCGCCAGCCGGTCATCGCCCAGGTCTTCGACGCGCCGTCGCAGACGATCGTGCGCGCCTGCATGCCTTCGCGGCGCGCGAGGCTGTCGAAGCGGCCGTCGTAGACGAGCCGCGAATAGATTTCGTCGGCAAAGACCCAGATGTGCGGATGGTCCGACAGGATGTCGGCGATCGCGTCGAGGTCGTCGGCGGTCAGAATGCCGCCGGTCGGATTCTGCGGTGAGTTGAGGATCAGGAGCCGCGTCTTCGGCGTGATCTTCGCCTCGAGCTCGGCGGGGTCGAACGCGAAGTCGCGGGATTCGCGCAGGAAGATCGGCACCGGCACGGCGCCGTTCGCGACGATCTGCGATTCGTAGATCGGAAAGCCGGGCACCGGGTAGATGACTTCGTCACCGACGCCGTAATCGGTGACCGATGCGATCGTGTAGGCGATGAACGGCTTCGCGCCGGCGCCGACGACGACGTCATCGGCGCGAATGTCGATGCCGCGGCGGCTGCCGAGATCGCGCGCGGCGGCCGCGCGCAATTCGTCGATGCCGGCGGACGGCGTGTAGCCGTGCCTGCCGTCGCGAATCGCCGCGATCGCGGCATCCTGGATGTTGCTCGGCGTCGGGAAATCGGGTTGCCCGATGCAGAACGACACGATGTCCTTGCCGCTTCGCGCCAGCGCATTCACTTCGGCGAGCACGACGAACGCGTTCTCGGTGCCGAGCGATTCGCCGCGGCGCGACAAATGGGGAACCGTGTTGAGCGGCGAGTGCGGTGCGTTCATCCGAGAGTCTCCTTCCGTGATCCCTCGCGAGCCTCGCTTGCGCTCGGCTTCCCTTGCACGCTGACGGCGAGAGCATCGGGGTGAGAGGCAGCCTTGCGTGCCTTGTACTGCTCGCGAAACGTGCGTCCCGCAGGCGCGGGCATGTCGCGCTCGTCGGTCCAGCCGCTGCCGAACGGGAGCCTGCGGATCATGCCGTTGCGATCGCCCAGCGTTCGCAGCATCCGCACGCCGACCCGCGTCGCGACGCCATAGAGCGCCGGTCGGCGCGCGAGCCAGCCCCATGCCTTCAATCCGACGCGCTCGTGCCATGACCGCAGATCGCGCTCGAATTCCTTCTCGCGAAGCTTTCGCTGCAGGTCGGGCAGCGGAATCTTCACCGGGCACACGACGCCGCATTGATTGCACATCGTCGACGCGTACGGCAGGTCGAGCGCATTGTCGAGGCCGACGTACATCGGCGTCAGCACGATGCCGATCGGCCCCGGATACACCCAACCGTAGGCGTGGCCGCCGACATTCTGGTACACCGGACAGTGGTTCATGCACGCGCCGCAGCGGATGCAGCGCAGCGCCTGGCGCACGTCGCTTCCGAGCACCGCGCTTCGGCCGCTGTCGACGACGATGAAGTACATGTGCTCGACGCCGTGGAACTCGCCGCGATCCTTGACGCCGGTCAGGATGTCGACGTAGTTCGAGATCGACTGCCCGGTGGCCGAGCGCGGCAACAGGCGCATCAGCGTCGCGACGTCCTCGAGCGTCGGCACGACCTTCTCGATGCCCGAGATCGCGACGTGAACCTTGGGCAGCGTCGTCGTCAGCGTGGCGTTGCCCTCGTTCGTGACCAGCACGACCGAGCCGGTTTCGGCGACGAAGAAGTTGCCGCCGGAGATGCCCATGTCGGCGGTCAGGTAGTGCGTGCGCAGCACGCCCCGCGCCTCGAGGCACAGCTCGTCGATGGCGTCCTTGCGCGGCGTGCCGTGGCGCGCCTCGAACAGCGCCGACACTTCCTCGCGCGACTTGTGCAGCGCGGGCCCGATGATGTGCGACGGCGGCTCGTAGTTGTTGATCTGCAGGATGTATTCGCCGAGGTCGGTTTCGACGACGGTCATGCCCGCGGCCTCGATTGCGTGGTCGAGCCCCGACTCTTCGGAGACCATCGACTTCGACTTGATGATCTTGCGCACGCCATGGCGCTGCGCGATCTCGAGCACGAGCGCGTTGATCTCGGCCGGCGTCTGCGCGTAGAGAACCGTCGCGCCGCGCGCGCGGGCGTTCTCGTCGAAGATCGTGAGCCAGACGTCGAGGTCGTCGAGCGCGCGCTGGCGGATCTCGGCCGCGGCGTCGCGCGTGCCTTCGAAATCGTCGAGCTCGGTGATCGCGGTCTTGCGTGCCGGGACGAACTTGCCCTGGAACCTGGCGAGGCTCGCCTGCAGCTGCGCGTCGTGGAGCTTCGCGTGCGCGCGCTCCTTGAAGTACATCGAGGCGACCTGCATGGTGGCCGGGGGTCAGAGACGACTTTCCGACGCTCGCACGCGTCGGTCAAGTCGGGCATGAAGGAAAATCGTCTCTGACCCCATCAAGGTTCTCCGGCGAGCACCTCGGCAATATGCAGCACCTTCGTCGCGTCGCCGCGCCGCCGCAGCCGCCCTTCGATGTTCAGCATGCACCCGAGGTCGCCGAGGACCACTGCATCGGCGCCGCTCGTCACGATGTGCTGGCACTTGTTGTCGGCGATGCGCGCCGAGATCTCGCCGAGCTTGACGGCGAACGTGCCGCCGAAACCGCAGCACACCTCGGCGTCGGCCATTTCGCAAACGCGCACGCCGTTCATCTTCGCGAGCAGCGCACGCGGTTGCGTCTTGACTCCCATCTCACGAAGTCCGGCGCACGAATCGTGATAGGTGATCGTGCCCCGATAGTCGCCCGGCACGCGCTCGAGCTTCAGCACGTTGACGAGGAAGTCGGTGAGCTCGTACGTCTTCGATGCGAGCTTCGCAACGCGCCCGGACCATGCCGGATCGTCAGCAAACAATTCACCGTAGTGCGTCCTGATCATGCCGCTGCACGAGCCTGAGGGCGCGACCAGGTAGTCGCAATCCTCGAACTCGTGCACCACCTTTTTGGCGAGCGCAATCGTGTCGGCGCGATCGCCGGAGTTGTAACAGGGCTGGCCGCAGCAGGTCTGCTTCGGCGGCACGTAAACGTCCGCGCCGCCAGCCTCGAGCAGGGAAAGCGCCGCGAACCCGATCGAGGGCCGCATCAGGTCGACGAGGCAGGTGACGAAAAAGCCGACGCGCATGTCAGTGGCGCCGGGCCGCCCCGAGCCACTGACCGCGCCTCCTTGGGGGGCAGCGAGCGCGTGAGCCCGACGGGCCGCCCCGAGGGCGAACACCCGAGTGCAAAGCACGAGGATGCTCGAATCGAGCGTGGGGGTCGTTCATCCGGTACAGTCAGATCGCGCGGATGTTAGCACGCGCAAGTCGCGTGAAGCGTCACGGAAAATTCGACTGCGTGAGCGCGATCGCGCACAGCCCGATCAGTTGCTGCGGCAGCACGCCGAGCACGAGCAGCAACAGCCCGTTGACCGAAAGCGCGACCGTCGTGTCGCCGCGCACGACGATCGGCGCCGTCTCGCGCGGCTCGTCGAAGTACATCAGCTTGACGACGCGCAGGTAGTAGAAGGCGCCGATCAGCGATGTGACGACCGCGATCACCGCGAGCCAGACGAAGCCCTCGTTGATCGCCGACTCGATGACCATGAACTTGGCGTAGAAGCCGAGCGTCGGTGGCAGCCCGGCGAGCGAGAACATCACGAGCAGCATGATGAACGCCCACCACGGCGAGCGCTGGTTCAGGCCCTTGAAGTCGTCGAGGCGGTCGCTCTCGAACCCCTCGCGCGACAGCAGCATGATCATGCCGAACGATGCGAGGCTCGTCAGCGCGTACGCGATCGTGTAGAACATCGCGGCCGAGAAACCGTAGCGATTCGCGGTCAGGAAGCCCAGCAGCATGTAGCCCATGTTGGCGATCGTCGAGTAGGCGAGCATCCGCTTCAAATTCGCCTGGGCGATCGCGATCAGGTTGCCGAGCACCATCGACAGCACGCAGAGCACGATCAGCATGCCCTGCCAGTCGAAGGCCGCGCCCTGCATCGCACCCGACAGGATGCGCAGCGTCATCGCGAACGCGGCGATCTTCGGCGCCGTGCCGATCAGGACCGTCATCGACGTCGGCGCACCGTCGTACACGTCGGGCACCCACATGTGGTACGGCACCACCGCGAGCTTGAACGCAAGGCCCGACACGACGAACACGAGCCCGAACGTCAGCAGCAGCGTGCTTTCGTGGCGGCCATAAATAGCCTTCGCGACGGTGTCGAGGTCGAGCGACCCGGTCGTGCCATAGATCATCGACAGGCCGTAGAGCAGCATTCCCGACGCGAGCGCCCCGAGCACGAAGTATTTCATCGACGCCTCGGCGCCGCGCGGATGATCGCGTTGCGCGGCGACGAGCGCGTAGAGCGACAGCGACATCAGCTCGAGCCCGAGGTAGAGCGTCAGGAAGTTGTTGCCGGTGATCATCACCTGCATGCCGAGCAGCGCGAAGAGCGTCAGCACGAACACGTCGCCGCGGAACAGGCCGCGCGCGATCATGTAGGCACGCGAATAGAACAGCATCAGCGACACGGCGATGAAGCAGGCGATGCGCAGGAAATCGGCGAGCATGTCGTCGATCACCATGCCGTGGTAACCCTTGATCGACTGCAGCCGAAGCGTCGTGAGCGTCACGCAGATCGCGAAAAGCAGCGCGAGCTGCGTGAGCCAGTAGGTGATGTAGCGCCGCTCGTCAGGTACGAACAGGTCGATCAGCAGGATCAGCGACGCTGCCGCGAGGATGACGATCTCGGGGAGCGCCGCCCAGTAATTGAGTTGAGCGAGCATCGTCGTCTATAGCTTCGACTGCGAAACGACAGTCAGGAGATTCGCGACCGACGCGTGCATGACGTCGATGAACGGCTTCGGCCAGACGCCCATCGTGAGCACGGCGAGCGCTACCACGCCGAGCAGCCAGAACTCGCGGCTGCCGATGTCGCGCATCTTGGCGACGTTCTCGTTCGCGACCTCGCCGAAGATCACGCGCTTGTACATCCACAGCGTGTACGCCGCGCCGAGGATCAGGCTGATCGCCGCCGCGAAGCCGAGCCAGAAGTTGACCTTGACCGACGCGAGGATGACAAGGAACTCGCCGACGAACCCCGACGTCCCCGGCAGGCCCGCGTTCGCCATCGCGAAGAGCATCATGAACGCGGCGAACTTCGGCATCGTGTTGACGACGCCACCGTAGGCGTCGATCTGCCGGCTGTGCACGCGGTCGTACATCACGCCGATGCACAGGAACATCGCCGCCGACACGAAGCCGTGCGAGAGCATCTGCGCAAGCCCGCCCTCGATGCCGAGTTGGCTGAACAGGAAGAAGCCGAGCGTCACGAACCCCATGTGCGAGATCGACGAATAGGCAACCAGCTTCTTCATGTCGGCCTGGACGATCGCGACGAAGCCGATGTAGACGATCGCGATCAGCGACAGCGTGATCACGAAGCCCGACAGGTAGCGGGACGCGTCGGGCACGATGGGCAGGATGAAGCGGACGAAGCCGTACGCGCCGATCTTCAGCGTGATCGCCGCCAGCACGACCGAGCCGCCGGTCGGCGCCTCGACGTGCGCGTCGGGCAGCCACGTATGCACCGGCCACATCGGCACCTTGACGGCGAACGCGAGGAAGAACGCGACCCACAGCAGGATCTGCGTGCTCATCTCGAGCGGCACCTTGTACCACTCGAGGATCTCGAAGCTCTCGGACACGCTGTAGAGGTAGATCAGCGCGACCAGCATCAACAGCGAACCGAAGATCGTATAGAGGAAGAACTTGAGCGCCGCGTAGACGCGGTTGGGGCCGCCCCACGCACCGATGATCAGGTACATCGGAATCAGCATCGCCTCGAACACGAGATAGAAGAGGATCCCGTCGAGCGCTGCGAACACCGCATTCATGAGGCCCGACATGATCAGGAACGCCGCCATGTACTGCGCGACGCGCATCGTGATCACTTCCCACCCGGCCCAGACGACGAGCACGGTGACGAAGCTGTTCAGCAGCACGAACAGCACCGAGATGCCGTCGACGCCGAGGTGATAATGGATGTCGAAGCGCGGTATCCAGTTCGCGTATTCGACGAACTGCATCGCCGACGTCGTCGTGTCGAAGTACAGGTACAGCGGAATCGTGACGAGGAAGCCCGCGACGGCGCCGATCAGCGCGACCCAGCGCGCGAAGCCCGCATCGCGGTCGCGACTGAAGCCGAGCACGACGACCCCCGCGACGATCGGGACCCAGATGGCGAGGGAGAGGTACGGCGTCATTGGTCCCCCCACGCTTGCGGCCCGTCGAACGAAGCTCGCGCTTCGCGCGACCATGTTCGCCCTCGGGGCGGCCCATCGGGCTCGCGCGCTGCGCTGCCCCCGGAGGGGGCGCAGCTCGCGCCTTGGGACGGCCCTGCGACGCTCGTGTTCAACGTACGCCCCACCAATACAGCAGGACGAAGACGCCGACGATCATCACGAACGCGTAGTGGTAGACGTACCCGGACTGGATGCGGCGAAACTCGCGCGACATGAAGCCGATGAGCCTCGCCGAGCCGTTCACCATGATGCCGTCGATGATCGTGCGGTCGCCGACCACCGACGCGAAGCGGCCGACGGCGCGCGCGCCGCCGGCGAAGAACCAGTCGTTGAAGCGGTCGAAATAGTACTTGTTGTCGAGCAGCGTGTAGATCGGGCGGAAACGCGCGACGATGCGGCCGGGCAGCGCCGGATCGACGAGGTAGAAGTACGTCGCCGCTGCGATGCCGGCGATCGCGAGCCAGAACGTCGGCGACACGAGGCCGTGCAGGACGAACGGCACCCCGCCGTGCCATTCGTGCGCGAGCTCGGCGACGACGGCATGCGGCTCGTGCACCACGATCGAGTTGCCGAACCAGCCGCCGAACAGCATCGGCTGGATGTACGCCCAGCCCGCATAGACCGACGGGATCGCGAGCAGGATCAGCGGCACCGTGATCACCCACGGCGATTCGCGCGGCGGTCCGCCCTCATGCGCGTGCGGATCGGGCTCCTCGGCGCTCTCGTGCGCCTGGTCGTGCGACGCGACCGTGCGATCGCTGTGCTCGGCCTGCTCGGTCGCTGCATGCCCGTGGAAGCGCTCCGATCCGTGGAACGCGAGGAACAGCATCCGGAACGAGTAGAAGGCGGTGACGAACACGCCGCCGAGCACGGCCACGTACGCGAACGTGTGGCCGCCCACGTGCGACAGCGACACCGCCTCGATGATCGAGTCCTTGGAGAAAAAGCCCGCGAACGGCGGAATGCCGGCGAGCGCGAGCGAGCCGATCACCGCCGTGACGTAGGTGATCGGCATGTATTTGCGCAGGCCGCCCATCCGCCGCAGGTCCTGCTCGTGATGCAGCGCGACGATGACCGATCCCGCCGCGAGGAACAGCAGCGCCTTGAAGAACGCGTGCGTCATCAAATGGAAGATCGCCGCAGAATAGGCCGAGACGCCCAGCGCAACGGTCATGTAACCCAGCTGCGACAGCGTCGAATAAGCGATGACGCGCTTGATGTCGTTCTGCACGATCCCGAGGAACGCCATGAAGAGCGCGGTGATCGCGCCGATGATCGTGACGAAC
>JAICLP010000037.1 GCA_025925475.1 Burkholderiales bacterium
ATCATCGCCGTCTCCTGGTCGATCACCTGGTTGATCGTGACCATCGAGCCCATCTTCATCAGCGCCTTGATGACTTCGGCGGCCTTCACCGACATCTTGTGCGCGAGATCGGCGACGGTGATCGTCTCCGGCACGAGGATGTCGCGGACAAGCGGACCCGCCGATACCGGCGCCGCGGCTTCGCCCGCTTCCTCGTCGCGGCCGTGACGGCCACCCTTCGGGCCCCGCCAGCCTGCCGTTGCCGCACCGCTCGTGTCGCCACGAAGGCGCAACGCCCGCCGGCGTGCCGCTTCTTCCTGAAACACCTGGCCCGGCGCCTTCTTCGTCGTCTTCTCGCGCTTCTCTCCGGGCTTCGCCGCCGGACGATGGAGCGTCCCTTCGGGCTTCGCCGCGGGCTTCGCTGTGGCGGTCGCAGCGGCCGCAGCCGCGGCGGCCTTCGCGTCCTCGGCCGCCTTCGCCTCGGCGAGCGCACGGGCCGCGACTTCCTCGGCCTCGCGTTCCTTCTTCGTCTTGCGCCGCGCCGCTTCCTCCTGCTTCTTCTGCAGATCTTCCTGCTGGCGTGCGATCAATTCATGCGCCTTGCGCGTCTCTGCCTCGCGTGCCGCGATTTCCTCGGCAGAGAGCACCGGTGCCGTTGCGACAGGGGGCGCCTCCTCGACGACCGGCGCAGCGGCGGCAGCCGCCTCTTCCTCGCGGCGAACGAGCACGCGCTTCTTGCGCACCTCGACCTGGATCGTGCGCGCCTTGCCGCTCGAGTCGGCGGCCTTGATTTCGGACGTCGACTTCCTCGTCAGCGTGATCCGCTTCTTGCCGTCGCCGCCGGCGCCGTGCTGCTTGCGCAGGTAATCGAGCAGGCGCGTCTTGTCCTGCTCGGTGAGCGTGTCACCCTGCCTCTTGGCCGCGACGCCGGCCGCGGAGAGCTGTTCCAGCAACGCGACGGCCGGCATCTTCAAGTCCGTCGCGAATTGTTCGATTGTCGTTTGCGCCATGCGCTTCTCCCGTACCGCCTCGTGCTTCCCGTGCTGCGTGCTTTCGCTGCTCTCGGTCGCGTCCGTTATGCCGCCGCGCTCGTGTGCGACGCTTCGGCTGCAGATTCGAACCAGTGCGCGCGCGCCTTCATGATCAGGTCCTGAGCTTTCGCGGCGTCCATGCCGGTCAACTCGACCAGCTCGTCGCCGGCGAGATCGGCGAGCGCATCGCGCGTCACGATGCCGTGCGAAGCGAGCTTGCCGGCAATGTCGATGTCCATCCCTTCGAGGGCGAGCAGCGCTTCCTCGACGTTCTCGACGCTTTCCTCGCGTGCGATCGCATCGGTCAAAAGCGCGTTGCGCGCACGCGAGCGGAGCTCGTTCACCGTGTCCTCGTCGAACGCCTCGATCTCCAGCATTTCAGTAATTGGGACGTAGGCCACTTCTTCAAGCGACGTGAATCCTTCGGCGATGAGGATGTCGGCGACCTCCTCGTCGACGTCGAGCTTGTCGATGAAGAGTGCGCGGAGCCGCGTCGTCTCGGCTTCCTGCTTCTGCTGCGATTCCTCGACGCTCATCAGGTTCAACTCCCAGCCCGTCATCTCCGAGGCGAGCCGCACGTTCTGTCCGCTTCGGCCAATGGCGATCGCGAGGTTCTCCTCGTCGACGACGACGTCCATTGCATGCCGCTCCTCGTCGACGACGATGCTCTGCACTTCGGCCGGTGCGAGCGCATTGATGACGAGCTTCGCCGGATCCTCCGACCAGAGCACGATGTCGACGCGCTCGCCGGCAAGCTCGTTCGTCACCGCCGTCACGCGCGAGCCGCGCATGCCGATGCACGTGCCCTGGGGATCGAGCCGCGGGTCGTTCGATTTGACGGCAATTTTCGCGCGGATGCCGGGATCGCGCGCGGCCGCCTTGATCTCGATCAAGCCCTCCTCGATCTCGGGCACCTCGAGCTCGAACAGCCGCATGATGAACTCGGGCGCGACGCGCGACAGAATCAGCTGTGGGCCCTTCGCCGTGCGGTCGATCTTCATCACGTAGGCACGTACCCGGTCGCCGACGCGCAGCATTTCCTTCGGAATGAGCTGGTCGCGCGGAATCACGCCTTCGATGCGGCCCGATTCGACGATCACGTTGCCGCGCTCGATCCGCTTGACGGTTCCCGAGAGCAGGTTGTCGTCGCGCTCGAGGAAGTCGTTCAGGATCTGCTCGCGCTCCGCGTCGCGGATCTTCTGCAGGATCACCTGCTTCGCCGCCTGCGCGCCGATGCGGCCGAACTCGACCGGCTCGAGCGGTTCCTCGATGACGTCGCCGAGCTTGAGCTCGGGATCGCGTTCGCCGGCGTCGGTGATCGCGATCTGGTGCGCCGGCTCCTCGTGCTCCTCGTCGGGCACGACGGTCCAGCGACGAAACGTCTCGTAGTCGCCGGTCTCGCGGTCGATCGCGACGCGGGCGTCGATGTTGTCGGCGTACTTCTTCTTCGTCGCCGACGCGAGCGCGGCCTCGAGTGCCATGAAGACGATTTCCTTCGGCACGTTCTTCTCGCGCGAAAGCGCGTCCACGAGCAACAGTAGTTCGCGGTTCATTGTCCTTGTCCCTTTCTCCAATCGATCGCCGGCACGAGCCGCGCCCGCGCGATCGTTCCGAACGGGAACGACTTCACGCCGGCGGCGGTTTCGACGAGGACGTCGTCGCCCTCGGTGCCGCGCAGAATCCCTTTGATGCGTTTCGCGCCGTCGACCGGCACGCTCAGCGTGATCTGGGCTTCGTGACCCGCGAAGCGCGCGTAGTCGACGAGCCGCTTGACCGGACGATCGAGCCCGGGCGACGACACCTCGAGCCGCTCGAAATCGACGTTCTCGACGACAAAGAGGCGCGTGAGCTGGTTCGACACCTTCGCGCAGTCCTCGACGTCGACGCCGTTCGGCTTGTCGATGAACACACGAACAAGACGCGTCCTCGCCGACATGTCCCAATCGACGAGCTCGTATCCGAGCGCGGGGACGGTCCGCTCGAGCAGTTCACCGAGGCCCATTTCGACACTGAAAACCCAAAAAAAAATGGGCTGCGCCCAGCCCATTTCTGATTACTTATCGGCGGCGATTCTAGCAGGAAATCGGCCGTTTTGACAGTCCCCCAGGCAGGGCGCGGCGCCTGCCCGCGAATGGCGGTCAGCAGGTGCCTGCGCCGGCGTGCGCCCGGAGGAAACGAAGCGTCGTCTCGTTGAACGCCGCCGCGTCCTCGTATATGGGGGCGTGCGAGCAATTCTCGAACACGTGGAGCTCGCAATTGCCGATCGCGCGCGAAAACCGCTCGGCGAAGCGCGTCGACGTAATGACGTCGTGACGTCCGAATGTGATCTGCGTGGGTGCAGCGATCGCGTGCAACTGCGCCTCGGCGTCGTGAGCGATCACCGCATCCGATTGCCGGATGAACGCGTCGAGCGGCTGTGCCGGACGGCTGCGCAGGAAATCGGCGAGCGAGCGCACGTAGTCGGGCTTTTGTGCATAGAGCTCGGGCGTCAGGCACCATGGGAAGATCGCGCGGATCACCATCTCCGTGACGTCGTTCAATGCTCGCGCCATTGCCTGCCAGCTGCCCACGACGGTTGCGACGTACGGGTCCGTCGCCGGCCAGGCGCTATGCAGCGAAAGCGAGCGGACCCGCTCCGGGTGCTTCGCCGCGAGCCACATCCCGGTCGCTCCGCCGAGCGACAGCCCGCTCACGTGCGCCCTGTCGATGCCCGCCGCCTGCATGAAGGCCGCGACGTCGTCGGCGAGCGTTTCGGTCGTGTAGGACGCGGCGGGCTTGTCCGAGTCGCCGGTTCCACGCAGGTCGACCGAGATGCAGGTGAAGTGTTTCGCGTAATCGGCGACCTGGAACGCGTAGCAGGCGTGATCGGCGGCGAGATGCGGGATCAGGATGAGCGGCTCGCCGCTTCCCTGCTCTTCGTAGTTCAACGAGATCGTACCGGCCCGGATCTTCGGCATGGTGTCCTCCCGCGCCCGAATGATCGGCGACGAAGCGCGCCGCCGGACGCCGCGGACCGCTTCGCGTTCGGTGAATATATCGCTGCCGGGCGTTGTCGGACAGACGTGGCAGGCGGGACCCACCGATGATGCGCGCAAAGCCGGGTGCACACGCGGCGATAGAACGCCTGCATGACTGGTTCAGCGCCGACGTCGAGGCACCGCTCGCGCGCCGCGTCGGCGGCGCAAAGCGGCTGCGGCTGATCCTGCTCCTCGCCGGCGTGCTCGCGCTCGACTCGGCGGACAAGGCGACGATCGGCGCCGTCGTCGCCGACCTCGAGCGCTCGCTTCGGATCGGCAACGTCGAGGTCGGCTGGCTCGTGACCGCGTCGACGGGCATCGGGGCCGTGTTCACGCTGCCGTTCAGCGTGTTCGCGGATCGCGCCCACCGCACGCGCCTCCTCGCGATCGCGATCGTGGCGTGGTCGCTCGCGCGCACGTGACGCACGACGATCCGACTGCGTGGTCGCTCTGGCGCGCCGTGCGCTACATCCTGTCGGTGCGTACGTACGTCGCGCTCGTCATCGCGTCGTCGCTCGGTATTTCTACTTCACCGCGGTGCGCACGTTCGCGATCGAATTCATGCGCGCGCGCTTCGCGCTCGGCGAGTCGGGCGCGATCGGCGTCACCGTGGCGCTCGGGATCGGTGGGATCGGCGGCGTGCTCGTCGCCGGCCACCTCGGCGATGCGCTGATCCGCCGCAACGTGATCACCGGCCGCGTGCTCGTAGGTGGGGCAGCGTATCTCGTCGCCGCGATCGGCTTCGCGCCGGGGTTGCTCGTCCCGTCGCTTTTCATTGCCGCACCGTGCTTCGCCGTCGCCGCGGCGGGCATCGGCGGCGCGAATCCGGCCGTCGATGCCGCGCGACTCGACGTGATGCATGCCGCGTTATGGGGGCGTGCGGAAGGCGTTCGCGCGACGCTTCGCCGCGCATTCGAAGCAGCGGCGCCCCCGCTTTTCGCGTACGTCGCGATCCTGCTCGGTGGCAACGGCAACGTCGCAAGCGCGAAGCCGTCGGACGTCGCAGGCCTCGATCGCGCGCTCGTCGTCATGCTCGCAACGCTCGCGCTCGCGGGCTTCGTTCTGCTGTTCTTCGCAACGCGAACGTACGCGCGCGACGCCGCGACCGCAATCGCCTCCGACGATGCAACCCGCTAAACTTCGAACGACTGCAAGCGAGGAGAGCCGACGATGCCCGAACCACTGCCGATCGCCAAGCACGGTGAACTCGAAATCGATCTGCTGCCCGCGCTCGCGAACCGGCATGGATTGATCACCGGTGCCACGGGCACCGGCAAGACGGTGACGCTGCAGGTGATCGCGGAGCGCATGAGCAGCGTCGGGGTGCCCGTGTTCATGGCCGACGTGAAGGGCGATCTCGCCGGCATGAGTCAGCCGGGTGCGATGTCGCCGAAGCTCGAGGAGCGGTTGCGCACGATCGGTGCGCAAGCGCCGGTGTTCACGGCGATGCCCGTCGTGTTCTGGGATGTCGCAGGCGAGCAGGGTCATCCGGTGCGGGCAACGGTAAGCGACCTCGGCCCGCTTCTGCTTGCCCGCATCCTCGGACTCAACGAAACGCAACAGGGCGTCCTGACGATCGTCTTCAGGCTCGCCGACGACAACGGCCTGCTGCTCCTCGACATGAAGGATCTGCGCGCGCTTTTGCAATACGCGGGCGAGAATGCGGCGAGCCTCACGACGTCGTACGGCAACATTTCCGCGGCGTCGATCGGCGCGATCCAGCGCGGCCTGCTCGCGCTCGAGCAGCAGGGCGGCGACAAGTTCCTTGGCGAGCCGATGCTGAACATCGACGACCTGCTGCAGACCGACGGCGAGCGCGGCGTCGTGAACATTCTCGCCGCCGACCGGCTGATGCAGTCGCCGAAGCTCTACGCGAGCATGCTGCTGTGGCTTCTGTCCGAGCTCTACGAGCGGCTGCCGGAAGTCGGCGATCGCGACAAGCCGAAGCTCGTCTTCTTCTTCGACGAGGCGCATCTGCTGTTCACCGACGCGCCGAAGGTCCTGCTCGACAAGATCGAGCAGGTCGTGCGGCTCATCCGCTCGAAGGGCGTCGGCGTGTTTTTCGTCACGCAGAATCCGCTCGACGTGCCGGACATCGTGCTCGGCCAGCTCGGCAATCGCGTGCAGCACGCGCTTCGCGCGTTCACGCCCCGCGACCAGAAAGCGGTCAAGTCAGCAGCATCGACGATGCGCGCGAATCCGGCGATCGATACCGGGAAGGCGATCACCGAACTGGGCGTCGGCGAAGCGCTGATCTCGTTCCTCGACGAGAAGGGACGCCCAAACATGGTCGAGCGCGCGTTCGTGCTGCCGCCCGCCTCGCGCATCGGTGCGATCAGCATCGAAGAACGGAAGGCGGTGATCGCCCGCTCGCCGGTTGCGGGCGTCTACGAAAAGACCGTCGACCGCGACTCGGCGTACGAGAAGCTTGCCCATCGCGTCGCCGCCTCGGCGCAACCCCCCTCGATCGGCACGCCAGGCACACCGACGGGCGGCATCGTCGGCTCGATTGCGGACTCGCTCGGGGGCTTGATGAAGGGCAGCGGCCGCAAGGACAGCCTCGTCGAGGCGATGGCGAAGAGCGCGATGCGCAGCGTCGGCTCGTCGATCGGTCGCGCGGTCGTGCGCGGCGTCATGGGCTCGCTGCTCAAAGGTTCCGGCCGGCGCTGACGGCACGATGGACAATCGTGCGCGGCAGGTCTATACATTCACCCCGCGCCGCCGGCCCCCTCGGGATCGGCGGCCGTCCACGATTCCACCAACGGGGAGTATCGATGAGATCCGGTGAGCTTTACTCGAGCACGCGGCGCGACGTCCTGATCCGCGGAGCGAACCTCGTCGCAGCAGGTGCCCTTCTCGGTCCGCTGGGCTCGCTCGCGCGTGCCGCGGACGCGAAGCCGATCAAGGTCGGCTTCCTGTACTCGGCGTCGCGCGACGATTACGGATTCAACCAGTCGTTCGCCGTCGCCGCAAAACGCATCGCGAAAATGCCGGGCGTCAGCGTCGAGGAACAGGAGCGCGTTCCGGAGACCGCGCAATGCGAGCGCGTGATGGAAAGCATGATCCAGGTCGACGGCTGCAAGGGCATCGTCGCGACGTCGTTCGGCTACTGGCCGTTCGTGCTGAAGCTCGCGGCGAAGTATCCCGACGTGCTGTTCATCCACGGCGGCGCGCTGTGGAAGGATGGCGACCCGAAAAATGCGATCGGCTACCGCGGTTACATGGAGGAGCCGCATTATCTTTGCGGCATCGCCGCCGGCCGGATGACGAAGACCGGCAAGCTCGGCTTCATCGGCTCGAAGCCGCTCTATTTCATCTTCAACAATTGCAACGGCTTCGTGCTCGGCGCGCGCTCGGTGCGCCCGGACGCAACGTGCCGCGTCGTCATCACCGGTGACTGGGACAACCCGGTGAAGGAGGCGCAGGCGGTCAATGCACTCGCCGACCAGGGTGTCGACGTCATCATCGCCGATGTCGACGGGCCGAAGGTGTCGATCGAGACCGCCGAGCGGCGGGGCATCTACAGTTGCGGCTATCACACCGACTTGAGTGCGCTCGCGCCGAAAGGCTTCCTCACGGGCGCCGAGTGGAACTGGGCGAAGGCCGGCGACTTCATCCACGCGTGGCAAACCGGCGGCAAATACCCGAACCTGCTGCGCGGCGGATTCAAGGACGGCATGGTCGCGATCAGTCCGTTCGGCAAGGCGGTGCCGGAGAACGTTCGCCAGGAAGTCCTGAAGGCGCAGCAGGGTTTCGTCGACGACACGCTGAAGCTCTACAAGGGCCCGCTCAAGGACAACGAAGGCAAGCAGGTACTCGCGGCAGGACAAACCGTTTCCAATACCGACAACGACTACAAGGTCAACGTCAAATGGCTCGTCGAAGGTGCGATCGGCGAAACGGGGCTGAAGTAAGCTCCCTGCATGCCATCGTCGTCCGATAGCGCCGTCGACCAGCAGCCTTTGACGAAACTGCCGGCGGCTCCCTGGAGCCGCCAGCTCTCGCTCGCGAGCGCACCCGCCTATGCGGCCGCGCTCGAGTCGGCATGCCTTTCGATTGGCGCGCTGGTCGTCGCGCTCGTGCTGTTCGGCATCTTCGTCGCGGTCGGCGGACACGACCCGCTCGCCGTCTACGGGGCGCTCTACCTCGGCGCGTTCGGCACGCGATTCTCGATCGAAGGCGCGCTCACGCAAGCCTCGCCGATCATTCTCACGGCGCTTTGCACGGCGGTGCCCGCAAGGGTCGGACTTCTCGTCATCGGCGGCGAAGGTGCGCTCGTGCTCGGCGGGCTTTGCGCGGTGCTTTGCGCGACAGCGTCGGCCGGCGCTCCAGGCTGGATCGGCGCCCTCGTCGCGTTGCTGGGCGGCACTTGTGCGGGTGCCGCGTGGATCGGTGCCGTCGGTGCGCTCAAGCAATGGCGCGGCGTGAACGAAACGATCTCGAGCCTGCTCCTCAATTACATCGCGATCGCATTGTTCAACCACCTGATCAGCGGGCCGATCCGCGATTTCTCGCAGACGCTGAAGGCGACGAGCTGGCCGGTGCCGCCGGCGTTCGGCATCGGCTCGATTCCCGGGTGGTCGGTCCACTGGGGACTGGTGATCGGCATCGGCCTTTGCATCGTGCTGTTCGTCGTCCTCCGCTATACGACACTCGGCTTCTCGATGGACATTCTCGGGGGCAACCGTCGCGCCGCGCAGGTCGCGGGCCTTCCGATCGGACGCCTGCTGATCGTTGCGTGCCTGATCGGCGGCGGTGCGGCCGGTCTTGCGGGTGCGATCGAAGTGCTGGCCGTGCACGGCGCGGCGAGCGAATCGCTGATCGTCGGCTTCGGTTACACCGGCATCCTCGTCGCGTTCCTCGCGCGGCAGAATCCGCTCGCCGTCATCCCGGTCGCGTTGCTCGTCGGCGGCATTTCGGCGAGCGGTGGTCTGCTGCAGCGGCGCTTCGACATGCCCGACGCGACGACGCAGGTGCTGGAGGGATTGATCTTCATCTGCGTGCTCGCGAGCAGCGCATTCGCCGGGCGCATTCGCTGGCTGGCACGATGAAACGAGCCCCACGCTCGCTTCGCTTGCTGCCTCCAGGAGGAGCGCGGCCAGTCGCCTGGGGCGGCCCGGCGCAACTGACGCCATGACGGCGAGCGGCATCGGCTGGTACGGCGTCGCACTCGCGATCATCGGCGGCGCGTTGCGCGTGTCGACGCCGTACCTCTTCGTAAGCCTCGGCGAAGTGCTGACCGAGAAGAGCGGCCGCGTGAACCTCGGGCTCGAGGGCATCCTGCTGATGGGTGCGATGACCGGCTTTGCCGTCGGAAGCCTCAGCGGATCACCATGGCTCGGTGTGCTCGCCGCGGGCGGCGCCGGCGCGCTGCTCGGCCTTCTGCACGCCGGCATCTGCAACCTGCCGCGCGTCAATGACATCGCGGTCGGCATCGCGCTGTTCCTCTTCGGCATGGGGCTCGCGTTCTATCTGGGCAAGCCGTTCATCGCGCCGCGCGCGGCGATGCTGCCGGCATTGCAGCTCGGCGCGTGGAGCAACGAACCGGCGGTGCGCGCGGCGCTCGAAATCAGCCCGCTGTTCCTCATCGGCATCGCGCTTGCGATCGCGTTGCGCTGGGGGCTCGCCAATACCCGGTGGGGGTTGGTGCTGCGCATGGCCGGCGAAAGCGCGGATGCGGCGCGTGCGCTCGGCTACTCGGTGAACGCGATACGCACGCTGGCGACGATGTGCGGCGGCTTTCTGGGCGGCATCGGCGGCGCGTTCCTGTCGCTCTACTACCCCGGCAACTGGAACGAAGGACTGTCGAGCGGACAGGGCCTGATGGCGATCGCGCTCGTGATCTTCGCGCGCTGGAATCCGCTGCGCTGTCTGTGGGCGTCGCTGCTGTTCGGTGGCGCATCGGCACTCGGACCGGCGCTGCAGACCGTCGGCGTGACGAGCGGCTATTACCTCTACAGCGCCGCGCCTTACGTCCTGACGCTCGCGCTGCTGGTCTACAGCTCGTCGACGCGGCATACGCTGGCCGGCGCGCCGAGCGAGTTGTCGATCTCGCGATGAACGACATCGTCCAACCGCCGCCGTGCGTCGAGGTGCGCGACCTGTCGAAGCGCTTCGGCTCGGTGCAGGCGCTTTGCGACGCTTCGGTGCGCTTCGCGCCCGGACGCGTGCATGCGCTGCTCGGCGAGAACGGCGCGGGCAAGAGCACGCTCGTCAAGTGCATCATGGGCTATTACCGCGCCGACAGCGGGATGATCCGCGTCGACGGTGTCGCGCAAGCAATCCGTTCGCCACAGCAATCGCGCGCGCTCGGGCTCGGCATGGTGTACCAGCACTTCACGCTCGTGTCGCAGATGAGCGTAGCCGAGAACCTCGTCCTCGGACGCGCGCGGATTCCAGCCAGGATCGACTGGAAAGCGGAGCACCGTGCGCTCACCGAATTCATGCGGACGATGCCGTTCCGGCTCGATCCCGCGCGTCGCGTCGCGTCGCTCTCCGCCGGCGAGAAGCAGAAGCTCGAGATCCTGAAGCAGCTCTACCTCGGACGCCGCTTCCTCGTGCTCGACGAGCCGACGTCGGTGCTGACGCCTGACGAAGCCGATCAGGTGCTGTCGGAAATGCGAGCGCTCGCCGAGCGCGGCACGCTGACCGTCGTCCTCATCACGCACAAGTTCCGCGAGGTGATGCGCTTCGCACAGGACGTCACCGTGATGCGCGGCGGGCGCATCCTTGCGACGGCGGAAGCCGCATCCACGAGCATCGACGAGCTGGCGCGCCGGATGTTCGGGCAAGCGACGGTCACCACGGCTGCGAACGAGGCGCGCGCCGGTGTGCCTGCCGGCGCGTATTGCGAAGTACGAGATCTCGGCGCGCATGGCGATCGCGGAACGCTCGCCGTCGTCGATACGTCGTTCGCGGTCCGGAGCGGCGAGATCCTCGCGATCGCGGGTGTTTCGGGCAACGGCCAGAAGGAGCTCGTCGAAGTCCTTGCGGGACAGCGCGATGCGGCCGATGGCGCGATCCTCGTCGCGGGCCACGCTTACCGGCGCACGCGCTCGCAAATGCAGCGCTATGGCGTGTTCGTGCTGACCGAAGAGCCGCTTGCCAACGACTGCGTGCGCTCGCTGTCGGTGATGGCGAATCTCGCGCTTCGGCGCTACGACCGGCCGCCGATCGCCTGGCACGGATGGGTACGCCGGCGCGTTCTTCGCCGATGGGCGGAGGAGCTGATCGCGCGCTATCGCATCCGCACGTCGTCGCCGCTCGCGCGAATCGACAGCCTGTCCGGCGGCAACGTGCAGCGCACGGTGCTCGCACGCGAGCTGTCGGAGGACTTGCGCCTGCTGATCCTGCAGAACCCATGCTTCGGGCTCGATGCCGCAGCCGCTGCCGAGATCCACGCGCAGATCGCGAAGGCGCGCGACCGCGGCGTCGCGGTACTGCTCGTCAGCGAAGACCTGGACGAAGTGCTCGAGTTGGCCGATCGCATCGTCGTGATGTCGGGCGGGCGCATCGTCCACGAGGTCGGCCGCGCGCAGGCCGATCGCTACGAGCTCGGCCGCCACATGACGCGCACGAGCGAGGCGGAAGCGGCATGAATACTGAATCGACCGTCATTCGCGGCGCCCGCGTGCTGCGCGGCGACCTGCGGACCTGCGACACCGCCGACGTTGTCGTGCGCGACGGCATGATCGCCGCGATCGAATCCCCCGGCGTCATCGATGCATCCAATCATCGCGTCATCGATGCATCGGAGCGCCTGCTGATTCCAGGACTCGTCAACGGACACACGCACGGCCATGGCGCGCTCGGCAAGGGTCTCGTCGACGATCGCGTGCCGCTCGAAGTCTTCCTCTGCGCGAGCGGTGCGATCAGCGCGAACCGTACGCTCGCCGACAAGCGACTGACTGCGAAGCTCTCGGCCGTCGAGTCGATTCGCAACGGCTGCACCGCGTGCTACGACCTGTTCGTCGAGATCCCGGCAGCATCCCGCGAGGGGCTCGAAGCGGTCGCCGACGGCTACCGCGAGACCGGCATCCGCGCGGTCGTGGCGCCGATGCTCGCCGACCGGACGCTCTATCAGGCGCTGCCGGGGTTGCTCGAATCGCTGCCGTCGCCGATGCGCGAGCAGGCGGCGAAACTCGCAACGGCACCCGGCGCCGCGAGCCTTGCCGCATCGCGCGACGCGTTTACTCGTTGGCCGTTCGATCGCGATTTCATCCGGCCGGCCATCGCACCGACGATTCCGCTTCACTGCACCGACGAATTCATCTCGGGCTGCGCTGCACTCGCGCGCGAGTTCGACGTCGGCCTGCAAACGCATCTCGCCGAAAGCAAGGCGCAGGCCGTGCTCGCGCTTTCGCGCTATGGGGAAAGTCTCGTCGCGCATCTCGTTCGGCTGGGCGTGACGGGTCCTCGGTTCAGTGCCGCGCACGGCATCTGGCTCGACGAAGACGACCTCGCCCGGCTCGCCGATGCGGGCGCGAGCGTCGTCCACAATCCAATGAGCAATCTGCGGCTCGGCTCGGGCGTCGCCCCGGCGCGCGCGATTCTCGATGCGGGCGCAACGCTCGCGATCGGGACCGACGCGACGAACACGTCGGACGGGCAGAACATGTTCGAGGCGCTGCGCCTCGCCGCCTATCTGTCGCGCATCGCCGATCCCGATCCGCAGCGCTGGCTTGCAGCCGAGGACGCGTTCCGCGCAGCGACGGTCGGCAGCGCAGCGGCGCTCGGCTTCAGCCAGGTCGGGCGGCTCGACCCCGGTTACGCGGCCGACATCGTCTTCCTCGATCTGCGCCACATCCATTACGTGCCGCTTCGTGCGCCGCTGTTGCAGCTCGCATTCGCCGAGAATGGCGCCGCCGTCGACAGCGTAATGATCGGCGGGCGCATGGTGCTCGATCACGGCAGGATGCTCACCGTCGACGAGGACCGGCTGCGCGAGGAAGCGCAGGCCGCCGCAGCGCGACTCGATGCGCAAAACGAAGCGGCGCTCGCGAGCGGCCGCATCATGGGCGAACTGGTCGGCCAGTTCTGCCTCGCTCATGCGCGGGCGCACTTCCCGCTGCATCGGCGGCTGCCCGACCGCGCCCGCTGACGCGACGCGCGACCCGCCGGATCAGGCGGATGCGTCGATCTGCGCGAACACCTCTTCGGCCCAGTGAAACGCCGAGTTGGCGGCGGGCACGCCTGCGTAGATCGCGCAGTGCATCAGCACCTCGCGAATCTCGTCGCGCGTGACGCCGTTGTTGAAGGCGGCGCGCAGGTGCAGCCGGAACTCGTCGGGGCGATTCAGTGCCACCATCAGGCCGAGCGTCAGCAGGCTTCGCGTATGGCGCGAAAGCCCGGGTCGCGTCCAGATCTCGCCCCATGCGTAGCGCGTGATCAGCTGCTGGAACTCCTCGTTGAACGCATTGCGCTTCTGCAGCGTGCGATCGACGTGAGCATCGCCGAGCACTTCGCGGCGCACCGTGAGTCCGTTGCCGTAGCGGTCGCGTTCGTCCATGGATCGATCAACCTCGATTGGCCAGGAATTGCACCAGCGCCTGCGTGAACGCCGGTGCCGCCTGCACGTTCGACAGATGCGACGCCTCCAGTTCGATGTAGCGCGCCCGCTCGATGCGCTCGACGATGGAGCGCGCATCGCTTTGCGTCGTCACGCCATCCTGCGTGCCCGCGATGACGAGCGTCGGAACATGAATGCGGTGCAGGCCATGCCGCTGGTCCATGTCGCGGACGGCGGCGCACGAGGCGACGTAGCCTTCGGTCGACGTCGCCTCGAACGTCTTGCGCAATTGCGCGATCATCGGCGTCGGCTGCTCGAGCAGTTGCTGCGAGAACCAGCGCGACAGCACAGCCGGCGCGACGGCGGCCGTCCCGCCCTTGCGGACCGCGTCGATGCGGGCGTTCCACAGTTCCGCCGTGCCGATCCTGGCGCCGGTGTTCGCCAGCACCAACCGGTCCAGGTAGCCCGGTGCGTTGATCCCGAGCCACATGCCGACCATGCCGCCCATCGACAGTCCGCAGAAATGCGCACGCGGAATCGCGAGCGCATCGAGCAGGTGGACGGCATCCTGCCCGAGCATGCCGATCGAGTACGGGCCCTGCGTCACCTCCGATTGGCCGTGTCCCCGGCTGTCGTAGCGGATCACGCGAAAGCGGGGCGCGAGCGCCGGCATCTGCGGCTCCCACATCTCGAGTGACGTACCGAGCGAATTGGACAGGAGCAGCGGCGGCGAACCCGGATCGCCGTCGAGGCGGTAGTGCAGGCGTACGCCGGGAAGCTGCGCGAACGGCATGGCGGTCTTTCAGCGAATGGTTTCAGGGATGGCGCGCGAGCGCGCGTTCCATGAACGCGCCGCTGGCGCCGAGATAGCCGGCGGGATCGAAGAGTTTCGCGATGGCATGGCGGTCGAGCACGCAGCTCACCTTCGGATCGGCTTCGAGAATGTCGCGCAAATGCGCGCCCTCCGCCGACGCCCGCCGACAGGCGCTCGCGACGAGCGAATGTGCGGCATCCCGGCCAATTGCGGGCGCGAGCGCCATTTGTGCCGCCTCGGCGAAGATCAAGCCGTTCGTTATGTCGAGATTCGCGCGCATCCGGTCGGCATGGACGTCGAGCCCTTCGGCGACTTCCGCCATCGCGTCCAGCGCGCCGGCGGTCAGCAGCACGATCTGCGGCAGCGTTTCCCATTCGGCGGGCCAGTCGCCAAGACCGCGCTCGTGCTCCTGGACCGCGGCCGTCAGCATCGTCGCGACGAGTCCGGGTACGCGCACCGCGGCGGCGAGCGCGATCGATGCACCCACCGGGTTGCGCTTCTGGGGCATCGTCGACGAGCCGCCACGGCCCGGCGCCGCGGGCTCGTCGATTTCGCCGACTTCCGTCTGCGCAGCCAGCGAGACGTCGCGGGCGAGCTTGCCGAGCGTCGCAGTCAGCATGCCGAGCGTTGCCGCGATGTCGCACAGCCGATCGCGCTGCGTATGCCATGGCATGCCGGGTACCGCGAGGCGAAGGTCGTTGCCAAGCGCTTCGCTGACTTCAAGTCCCTTGTCGTGAAGCGATGCAAGCGTGCCCGCGGCGCCGCCGAACTGCAGCACCATCGCGTGCTCGCGAAGCGACGCGATCCGATCGCGATGACGATCGAGCGCGTCGACGAAGGCCGCGAGCTTGACGCCGAGCGTGATCGGCAGCGCCTGTTGCAGCCACGTGCGGCCGGGCAGAACGAGCGTCGCGTGGCGGCGCGCTTGCGCAGCGAGCGCGTCCGCGAGCCGCGCGAGGTCGGCGTCGATCTCCGCGAGCGCGTCGCGAAGCTGCAGCACGAGGCCGGTATCGATCGCGTCCTGGCTCGTGGCCCCCCAGTGCACGTAGCCCTTGGCGCCCGCATCGACGGCCGCGACGTTGCGCGTCAACGCGGCGACGAGCGGAATCGCGAGATTGCCGGCGTTGCGCGACGCGTTCTCGATGGCATCGACATCGAACCGCGATACGTCGCATTGCGCGGCAATCACGTCGGCCGCGTGCTGCGGAATCACGCCGATGTGGGCCTCGGCGCGCGCGAGCGCCGCTTCGAAATCGAGCATTCGCGCAAGCCGCGCACGCGCGGAAAAGATCGCGCGCATTGCGTCGATCGTGAACAGCGAATCGGGCACGAGATGCGCGATGTCAGTCGGGAAGGGCCGCCCCGACCGACTGACGCGCCCCCCGGGGGGCAGCGAGCGCAGCGAGCGCGGGGGGACGTTTCATCAGAACTCGAAGAAGACGGTTTCGCCTGCGCCCTGCAGGACGACGTCCCAACGCAGCACCGCATCGGCGACACGCGTTGCGATCAGCGTGCCGCGACGCTCGGCGGGCACGCTCTGCAGCACCGGGTCGCTCGCATTCGCCGGGTCGTCCGGAAAGTAGATGCGTGTCGACAGTTGCTTCAGCATGCCGCGCATGAAGATCGTCACGTTGATGTGCGGAGCCTGCATCGGAAGGGCCCCCACGCTCGCGGCTGTCGCCGCTGTACTGTCCCCGGCGGCGGCGCCGCTCGCGCCTTGGGACGGCGCGGTGGCGCTCGATCGGCCGGATGCCGGCACAGGGCCCGGCTTGATCGTGCGGAAACGGAATGCGCCGCCGGCATCGGTCGCCACGCGGCCGAATCCCTTGAAGCCGTCCTCGAGCGGCAGGTCGCGCGTGTCTTCCGGGTGATCGTAGCGGCCGTGCGCGTTTGCCTGCCAGATCTCGATCGCCGCGTCGTCGACGGGCTTGCCGTCGGCGTCGGTAATGCGCCCCTCGACGACGATCGGCGCGCCCGTCGTGCCGGGACCCACGAGATCCTCGGTGACGAGCCAGGTGAGCCCGATGTGAAGGTAGGGGCCGACGGTCTGCGAAGCGGTCGTCTCGACGCTCATCCTGGCACCCTCGAATCGTTCTCCATCGGCGTCTCGTCGCGACCGCGCAACACGATGTCGAAGCGATAGCCGAGCGCCTGCTCGGGAATCGTCGTCTCCCAATCGAACGTCGAGACGAGGCGCTGCCGCGCGCGCTCGTCGGGAATGCTCGTGTACATCGGGTCGTATTCGAGCAACGGGTCGCCGGGAAAGTACATCTGCGTGACGAGCCGCGTCGCGAGCGCCGGGCCGAACAGCGAGAAGTGGATGTGCGCCGGGCGCCACGCGTTGTAGTGATTGCGCCACGGGTATTCGCCAGGTCGTATCGTGACGAAGCGGTAGCGGCCCTCGGCGTCGGTCAGCGTGCGCCCGCAACCGGTGAAATTGGGGTCGGTTGGCGCGTCGTGCGTATCGCGCGGATGCGGATAGCGTCCCGCCGCGTTCGCCTGCCAGATCTCGACCAGCGTGTTCGCGACCGGGCGCGCATTCGCATCGAGCACGCGGCCGCTCACGACGATGCGTTCGCCGATCGGATCGCCTTCATGCTGCTTCGTGAGATCGAAGTCGTTCGCCATGATGCGATCGAAGCCGAAGAGCGGTCCGGTCACCTCGGACAGCGACCATGGCAGCCGCACGAGCGGCTGCATCGGCGAGCGCTTCACCGTCGACGAATAGGGCGGATACAGATACTCGGGCTG
>JAICLP010000431.1 GCA_025925475.1 Burkholderiales bacterium
CGGCGGCCACGAACGTGATGATCGAGATCACGTTGAACACGAGCGCGTGCCGCATGAACGGGATGTCGCGCGAGATACGGAAGAATTCCATCTGTCAGGTATCAGGGATCAGGGATCGGGTATCAGAGAAAGCGCCGGTGGCCGTCTCACGTTTTCGCCATCGATGCTTCCGGCTCGGGATGCCATGCCTGGCCGACCGAGATGTGCTCGAGCTTCTTGCGGCGGCCGTAGACGAGCGCGACGATGCCGCGCGAGACGAACACCGCGGAGAACATCGACGTCAGGATCCCGAGCACGTGCACGACCGCGAAGCCGCGCACCGGACCCGAGCCGAAAGCGAGCAGCGCGATGCCGGCGATCATCGTCGTGACGTTGGAGTCGAGAATCGTCCCCCACGCACGCTCGTAGCCTGCCTGGATCGCGGCGTGTGGCGTCGCGCCCCAGCGCAATTCCTCGCGTATCCGCTCGTTGATCAGCACGTTGGCGTCGATCGCCATGCCGAGCGTCAGCGCGATCGCCGCCATGCCGGGCAGCGTCAGCGTGGCCTGCAAAAGCGACAGGATCGCGACCAGCAGCATCAGGTTGATCGCGAGCGCCAGCGTCGAGATCACGCCCATCAGCATGTAGTAGACGCAGATGAACGCCGCGAGCACGAGGAAGCCGTACTTGACCGAGTCGAAGCCCTTGGCGATGTTCTCCTTGCCGAGCGACGGACCGACGGTGCGTTCCTCGACGATCTCCATCGGCGCGGCCAGCGCGCCTGCGCGCATCAGGAGCGCGATGTCGTTCGCCTCGCGCGTGTTCATGCGCCCGCTGATCTGCACACGGCCGCCGCCGATTTCCTCGCGGATCACCGGCGCCGTGATTACTTCGGCCTTGCCTTTCTCGACGAGCAGGATCGCCATCCGCTTGCCGACGTTCTCGCGCGTGACTTCCTTGAAGATGCGCGCGCCGGCGCCGTCGAGCGTCACGTGCACCGCCGGCTCGTTCGTCCGCGAGTCGAAGCCCGACTGCGCGTCGCTGATCCGATCGCCGGTCAGCACGACCTGGCGTTTGACGAGGAGCGGCTCGCCGTTGCGATCGGTGTAGAGATCGTTGCCGAAGGGCACCTGGCCGTTACGCGCCGCCTCGATCGCCGCCGGATCGTCGTTGACCATCCGGATCTCGAGCGTCGCGGTGCGGCCGAGGATGTCCTTCGCGCGCGCGGTGTCCTGCACGCCGGGAAGCTGCACGACGACGCGATCGGGCCCCTGCTGCTGGATGATCGGCTCGGCGACGCCGAGCTCGTTCACGCGGTTGCGCAGGATCGTGATGTTCTGCTGGACGGCGCCTTCGCTGATCCGCTTCTGGGCCTGCGGCTTGAGTCCCGCAACGAGCCGCAGCTCGCCGCCGCCCGCATCCTGCTCCTTCACGTCGAGGTCGGGGAACGCGTTGTCGATCTCGTTTCGCGCTCGCGTGCGCTCGGCGGTGTCCTTGAAGCGAAGCACGACGTTGCTGCCCTCGCGGCCGACGCCCGAATAGAGCACCTTTTTCTCGCGCATCAGCGACCGGATGTCGGTCGTATAGCGGTCGGCCGCCTTGTCCAGCGCGCCCTTCATGTCGACCTGCAGCAGGAAGTAAACGCCGCCGCGCAGATCGAGGCCGAGATACATCGGCAGCGCGCCGATCGACGTGAGCCACTTCGGCGACGACGACAGCAGGTTCAGCGCGACGATGTAGTTGTCGCCGAGCTTCTGCGCGATGACGTCCTTGGCGCGAACCTGCGTGTCGAGGTCGGGCAGGCGCACCTTGATTCCGACCGGGTCGAGCTCGGCGCCGCGATACGGAATGTGCTCGGCCTTCAGCGTGTCCTCGACGGTGCCGAGCAGCGCGGTGTCGATCTTCACCGCCGATTTCGACGACGAGATCTGCACCGCCGGCACGTCGGGGAAGAAGTTCGGCACCATGTAGACGACGCCGA
>JAICLP010000198.1 GCA_025925475.1 Burkholderiales bacterium
GCGAAGCCCTTGAGCGCGACCTCGCCCAGGTCCTGGAAGTTCAGGCCCTTCCCGATGCAAAGCTCGGCGACGGCGTTGGAGACGAGGCTTTGCGCCGGTTGCGCATGCGAGCAAAGCCGTGCCGCGAGTTGCACGGCTGATCCGAAGAGATCGCTGTGGCTGTCGACCGGCTCGCCGGCGGCGGCCCCGATGCGGACGCGAACCTTAAGCTGCGAATCGACATGCTGCTGCTCGGCGAGCGCGCGCTGGATGCGCGTCGCGCAACGCACCGCACCGACCGTCGACAGAAAGCACGCCATGATGCCATCGCCGGTGTGCTTCACCTCGCGCCCGCCATGCGCGCGAAGCGCATCGCGCACGATCGTGTCATGGACGCTCAGGAACGCCATCGCCGCTTCGTCGCCGAGTTGTTGCGTGAGCGCCGTCGAATCGACGATGTCGGTAAAGAGAACCGTGCGGATGCCGGGATCGCGATCGTTCGCGTTGCCGCCGGGCACGATCGCTGCACCGGCCGGATTCACTTCGGAACCGCCGAGGAACCCGTCGGCGATGTCAGGCTCGACCTCGATGATCTTCGACGCGACGAGCCCGTGCGCTTCACGATGGACGGTCGCCGCCGCTTCAGGGCTCGGCGCGCTGCACAGGCAGAAGATCTTGCCGCGACTCTCGTTGAACCAGTACTTGTGATATTCGACGCCGTACCTGTTCTGCGTCTTCATGTCGGCGAGGTGCGCCTTCGCGACGTCGTCCGCGGTCGCGCCATGCACCTCGTGAATGTCCATGTACATCGGCATCTCGCACCTCCCCCGACGATCCGTGATGCTTAATCGTTCCGCTTCGTGCTCGTTGCGTTCCGGCCGATCGTGAACTGCGGCGGCGTCCGCAGCGTTTGATAAACGACGCAGTAGCGCTCGGTCAGTCGAAGAAGCGTCGCCAGCTGCTCTTCGCCCGCGTCGGTGTCGAAGTCGAACTGCAGCCGGATGGCGGTGAAGCCCACCGGCGCATCCTTGGCGACGCCGAGCGTGCCGCGAAAATCGAGATCGCCTTCAGCGCGAACCGTGCCGCTGCGAATGTCGACGCCGATCGCAGTAGCCACCGCACTGCAGGTGACGCCGGCGCACGCGACGAGCGCTTCCAGCAGCATATCGCCGGAGCACGCCGCAAGGCCGTTGCCACCCGTCGCCGGATGCAGGCCGGCGGTCGCCAATGCCTTACCCGTTTCCACGCGGCAGGTGATGCCTTCGCCGAGACGGCCGCAGGCGCGCAACGTGACGAGTGCCGCCTGCGGCGCGGCGCTGTAGCGCGCTTTGAGCGGTGCCTGCAACGCCTGCAACTGCTCCCGTTTCACCGTTCATCCGCGTGAAAAAGGCAACACGCTACCGTGCGCGCGCGTCGGGCGCAAATTGCGTTTTGTTTCATATGTTGTGTCCGGGCCGGAAGCCCTTCGGAGCGCCTTGTGCACGGGCCGCGCGGACAGACGAGCCGCGAGAAGCCCGAGGAGCCGATGCAGCGCGTTGTCGATCGCGGTCGCGGCGGAGTGCGAAAAGGAAAGCGACGAGACCGACGAGTACGCTGCCGGCGAGAAACACGAAGCGCCGGTTCCACACGGCCGGAACATAGCATGACGCGCAACCTCTGCGAATGCATGGGCATCCGGGCTGCGCAATGGCACGACTTGTGCGGCGCGGGAGCGCGCCTTTTATTGTGCAAACCGTTGCCATTGACGCGTTGCGGAACTTCATTGCCGGCCTTTCGGTCGCACCTGCTCGCCGGCGTTGACGGATTTTGCGTCATGCATTTGGATACCGTTACACCGGCCATCGTGCGCGATCGTTCGCGCGCGAACGCTTCAGCAAAGTTCGACACGACGCATCGGGACGATGAACGACATCAGGCAAAAGGAACACGCAATGGATCGCAACCGACGACAGCAAGGCGGGCAGAACTCGCAACAGGATGTTCACAATCGGCAGCAGCAAGGCGGGCAGAACCGACAGCAGTGGCAGCAAGGCGGGCAGCGGCAAGGCAGGCAACAATCGCAGCAAGGCGGCGGCGAGCAACAGTTCGGCGCGCGGCAATTCCAGAACATGGCCGAGGTCGCGCTTCGCGGCACGGCGCTGCTGTGGGACCTGCAGATGGAAACCGCGCGCAACATGTGGCGCACTCAGGCGCGCACGGCAGCGATGCTCGGCATCCCCGACTGCTCCGATCTCTTTCAGTTGGGCGACGAGCGGGCGCGGCGGCTCTTCACGACGAGCACCGAGCAGATGCTGCACTCGGCGCGGCAGGCGCGCGAGACGGTCGTCGAAATGCAACGCCAGATCGGGCGTCTCGCCGAGCAGCAGACGATCGGCATCACCGAAGAGGTGCGCGACCAGATCGAGCAGATCGGCCGCCACACCGAGCAGGGCTTGCAGCAGATCAAGCAGATCGCGGCCTCCGGGGCCGATCAGGCCGAGGATCTGTCGCAGCAGGCATTTGACTACGGCAACGAAGCGCGCCATCAGGACGATCAGCCGCGCACAGGCACGCAGAGTGCGTCCGAGCAGGCGAACGCGGATCAATGGGAGCCACGCTTCGAGCCATCGGGCAGCACGGCGAACGGCGCAGCGCAGGAAGCGGGCGACGCGGCGAACGCTACCGAAGGGAACACGCGACCGCAACGTGAAACGCGGCGCGGCGAGGAGCGCTCGCGCGCCCGGCGCTGACGGGAATCAGCGCGCGCCGCCAAGCGGCGGCGTGCGCATGAGCGTGTCGATGGACAGGCTCGCGTTGCGGGCCTGTCCATCCGTTCGACCATTACGCCGCGCGCTTCTCCGCTTCGTTCGGCAGTGATGCGTTCGCCTGCGCGAGCGGCAGGCGCACCGTGAAGCACGTGCCGCGCCCGACCTCGCTCTCGACGTCGATGCGCCCGCCGTGCTTGCGCACGATCGAGTGCGAGACCGAAAGCCCGAGACCAGTGCCCTGGCCGACGGGCTTCGTCGTGAAGAACGGGTCGAAGATCCGGTTGAGATTCTCTGGTGCGATTCCGCAGCCGGTATCCGCAACCGAAATCCATGCATCCTTGTCGTCGACGCCCGTCGATATCGTGATCGTGCCGTTCGCATCGATCGATTGTCCCGCGTTGACGAGCAGGTTCAGGAACACCTGGTTGAGACGCGACGGCATGCATTCGATCTCGGGCAGGCTGCCGTAGTTGCGCACGATGTTCGCCTTGTACTTGAGCTCGTTGCGCACGATGTTGAGCGTCCGATCGAGCGCTGCGTGCACGTCGATCGCCTGCAGCACTTCCTCGACGCCGCCGCGCGAGAAATCGCGCAGGTCCTGGACGATGCGCTTCACGCGCAGCAGCCCGTCGCGCGACTCGGACACGAGGTCGGCGGTGTCGCGGCGCAGGAACTCGAAATCGGTCTCGTCGCGAAGCATGCGCGCCGCCGCAAGGGCGGGAATGTTCGTCGACCCGAGCGCCACGTCGGCGTCGATATAAGCTGCGAGCAGCTCGAAGATCTTCGTCAGGTACGCCTCGAGCGAGCCCAGGTTCGACAGCGCGAACGCGAGCGGATTGTTGATCTCGTGCGCGACGCCGGCCGCCATCTGGCCGATCGACGCGAGCTTTTCCGACTGGATCACCTGGTTCTGTGCGTCCTCGAGCATGCCGTTGATCCGCTGCATCGTCGCGTTCAGCGTCGACAGCTCCAGGATCCGGTTCTCGCGCTCGACGTGCATGCGGTGATTCGCCATGACCAGCGCAAGCAGGCTCATCAGTGCCTGTCCCTGGTCGAGGTCGTCGGCCGTGTAGCGGGGGCTCGTTTCGGCGCGATTGACGGCGACCGCGCCAATGGTGCGGCCGGCGACGCGAAGCGGCCAGCACATCGCTGAATGCGTCGACCGTTGCCGATCGACGGAGCCGCGCAGCGGCAATCCGGTTTCGGCGGCGTCGCCGTTGACGAGCACCGGCTGTCCGGTTTCGACGACATGCCCGAACACGCCGGCCCCGCGGGGGAGCGGATTGCCGATCAATCCGCGCGGCAGCTCGGTGCCCGCCGCGAGCTCCAGCTGGTCGGTCGTGCCGTCGACGATCAGCGCGATCGAGCCGCTTTCGGCGTCGAAGCCGCGCACGATGTGCTCGAGGATCTCCTGGCGCACCTGCTGCGGATGGGCGCCGTTCGCCGCTTTCTGTCCGAGCTCGTAGAGCGCATGGATCCAGTCGAGGTCGGCGATGCGGCCGCGCGCAGGCGTCATGGCGATTCCAGCGCGACGAGACCTGGTGCGCGACGATGCTTGCGTACGTTCATTCCTCGAGCAGGACGCCGCCGTCCTCGGTCCAGCGAACCTTCGTGATGCCGGGCGATTCGCGCTCGAGCCGGTCGAGCTCGAGCTTCTGGCGCAGGATCACGTCGCGCTGCGCGCGCACTTCGTCGGCCAGCTCCCGATTCTCGATCAGCAGGCGGCGATGCGCGAGCACCTCGAGGATCGTCGCCTTCAGGTCCGGATCGGACCATGGCTTGCTCACGAAGCGGAAGATGCCCGCGTGGTTCACCGCGCGCACGATGCCGTCGATGTCGGAGCACGCGCTCATGATGATCCGCGCGGTGTCCGGGTGGCGTTCCTTGACGCACGCGAGGAAGGAAGCGCCATCCATGTCCGGCATTCGATAGTCGGAGATGACGATGTCGACCTCGTGGTCGTCGAGGTAGTCGAGCGCCTCCGGCGCCGACGTGAACGTCGCGATCGACGGGTTGTGAATCGCCGGCATCACCGCCGCGTTCTGGCAGAGTCGCCGCATCGCGGAGAGCACGTTCGGTTCGTCGTCGACGATCAAAAGCGAGGACATCGAGGCTCCTTCAGCCATTTCCATCGGGATGCGCCGCAGTAATGCAAGGGGTGTGCCATGCAGATTCCCGCGTTCGCGAAGCCGTTCACTACAGCTTGTCCGCCGCGTCGGAAGATTCTTACGCCCTTCACCGGCGCTCGCCGATACGATCTGCACCGTTGGTCCGATGTACGACGGCCTCGACGATCGTTGAAATTGCGACGTCGCCTGCGCAATTTGCGGCGGGTGCAGATCGAATCGAATGCATCGCATCCTGCCGTCCTTCCTTCGCCTTTCGCTCGTATCGGCGGCCCTGTGCGCCGTGCTCGGCGCAGCCCCCGCGCACGCGACCTCGGGCAAGGAAACCGTGTGCACGATCACGGTCAACTCCTCGGATGAGAAGCGCGCGTTCGAGCGCTACTTGCCGGAGAGCCGCTTCGATTTCGTCGAACTCGTCGAGCGCGGGCGGCCCGATTGGCTCGAGTCGGCACGCCGCAAAGGCATCCGTTGCGACATCCTCGTGATCTCCGGGCATTACGACGGGGGCGACTACGCGGGCGGCAACGAGTTCTTCTCCGAGCACGTCGAGTCGCGCGAGTACCTGCCGGTCGACGAAATGGAGCGCGTCGCCTGCAGCAATCCGGACGACGGCCTGTTCGCGCACCTGAAGGCGGTTTACCTGTTCGGCTGCAACACGCTCAATCCGGTCGCGTTGCGAAGCGCGCCGGAGGAGATCGCGCGCACGCTCATGCAGTCGGGCCACGCGCCGGCGGACGCCGAACGGCTTGCGCGCGCGATGAGTTCGCGCTTCGCCGACAGCAGCCGCGACCGGATGCGTCACATCTTCCGCAATGTGCCGGCGATCTACGGTTTCTCGTCGGTCGCGCCGCTCGGTCCGCTTGCCGCCACGTACCTCGATCGCTACTTCCAGGCGGGTGGGGCGCGTGAAGTCGCCGCGGGGATGCCGAGCGCCAGGTTGCTTGCGTATTTTCCCGGCCATTCGCTGACGTTGACGCGCGGCTCGCTCGACAGCGACCCTGATGCGGCGTTCCGCCGCGACGTCTGCCAGTTTCTGGACGACCGGATCTCGCCGGTGCAGCGCGCGCAGTTCGTCCACGCGCTGCTCCACCGTGACATGGCCGAGGTTCGCCTGTTCCTCGACCGTCTCGAGCGTTACGCGGCCTCGGTCGCCCAGCGGCAGGATTCGAGCGCCGAGTTGACGCGATCGCTCGCGGCGATCGCCGACGATGTGCCGACCCGGCAGCGCTATCTCGATTTCATGCGCGCGACCGACGACACGGCGCTTCGCGTGCGGATGATCGACCTCGCGCATGGCCTCGGCTGGCTCTCGGCGGACGAGCGGCTTGCCGAGCTCGCACAGCTCGTCGCCACGCGTTACGCGCGCGCCGAGCTGACGGCGGCCGACGTCGATTTCGTCTGCAAGCTCGATGCGACGCATGCGCTCGATGCATTCC
>JAICLP010000261.1 GCA_025925475.1 Burkholderiales bacterium
TAACTCTTGCCTGCAACGAGCTCGGGACTTCCGGCGTTCAGCGCGTCGGCGAAGCGCTCCTCCGCCGTCCGCGGCGGCTCGGGCCGCTTGTCGAATTCGCGCACGCCTTCGACGTTGATGCGGTACACCGGAAAGCGATCGGCAAGCTCCTTGTCGTGCGCGGTTTCCTTCTGCAGCGGCGCCGGCGTGACCGACGTCTCCTTGCCCTTCTCAATGGGTTTCGAGATCCGCCATTGTGGCGTCGCCTGCGCGGCGGACGGCACCACCAGCATGGCGAACAGGACCGTCGTCAGCCGGAGATGGCGGGGAAGGGGTGGTGCTGGCACCGGCGCATTCTACCTTCTGGCTTCGGCGTGGCGGAACAGGCCGTTACCGCGCGCTCGACTGGCCAGTCACAGCGATACCCGGTACGCCTCGAGCGCGCGCAGATCGGGCACGAGGCCGAGCCCGGGCGCATCGGAGAGCACGACGCTGCCATCGACAACACCGGGCAGCGCAAACGCCTCGCGCAGCGGGTTGGGATTCGCATCCCATTCGACATATCCATCGCCTCCGGCAGCGACGCGCAGATGCATCGATGCGATGAGCCCGATGCCGCCGCCGAGCCAATGCGGGCAGAAGCGCATGCCCGCCTGCACCGCGCGACGCGCGATCGGCAGAATCTGCGAAAAGCCGCCCCACTTGCCGATGTCGGGCTGCAGCACGCGCAATGCGCCGGACGCAATCGCGGCATCCAGTCGAGATGCGCTGCACAGATTCTCACCGGCGGCCAATGGTACGGGCGATGCGCTGGCGAGTGCCTGCCACTCCGCAGGCGGTCGGTCGGCCGCGATCGGTTCCTCGAGCCAGGTGAGATCGAATTCGGCGAGCAGGCGCGCCATCGTTTGCGCTTCGTCGATCGGCCATGCCTGGTTCGCGTCGACCATTACCGTCGACCTGACCGGGAGGCTTTCGCGCAACGCGCGGACATTCGCGAGATCGTGCTCGCGGCCGAAGCCCACCTTGAGCTTGAACGCGCGAAATCCGCGCTGCCGAGCGTGCTGTGCGATCGTTTCTGCACCGTCGGGGCCGAGGCCGCTTGCATAAACCGGTACGGGTTCGGAAAGCCCTCCCACGCTCGCGGCTTCACCGCTTCGCTGCCCCCCGGGGGGCGGAATTCGCGCTTGGGACGGCCCGGCGCGCTCATGCGCGCCGCCGAGATAGCGCCACAGGGGAAGCGCGGCACGCCGCGCGGCGAGATCATGCAATGCCTGGTCGATCGCCGCGAGGCACGCACCGAACGGACCTGGCTCGCCCGTTTGCAGCACTTGGTTCGCGACGATGCGCGCCAGACGTGCGTACTCGCACGCGGGGTCGCAGATGGTCCGGCCGACGAGCAGCGGCGCGAACACGCTCGCGATCAGTCGCGCGCGATGCTCGGCACCGACGACAGGAAAATTGCACCAGACCTCGCCCCAACCGGTGATGCCGTCGCCGTCTTCGATCGACACGAGTGCCATCGGCCGGTTGCGCATCGCGCCGAACGCATTGACGACGGCCGTCGCGATCGGTGCGCGGAAGACGTGAACGTCGACGCGGGTGACGACGGATTCGTTTTGCGCGGACAATTGCGTCAGTCGCGAAGGGCCGCCCCGAGCGACTGGTCCGCCCCCTGGGGGGCAGCGAGCGCAGCTAGCGTGGGGGGATTCATTTCAGGCCGTGATGCGCTGCCGCGTCTGCGGATCGAACAGATGCACGTCCGACGCATCGAAACGCAGATGCACGTTCGCACCCTCGGCGAGCCGCGTGCGCTCCGGCAGCTTCGCGCGCACGCGCGTTGCGCCGAGCGCGAGATCGACGATCACGCTGTCGCCGAGATGCTCGACGAGATCGACCTGCGCCGGAATGCCTTCGGCACCGATATCGATCCGCGACGGTTGCACGCCGAGCAGGACCTCACGCTCCGCGCCATAATCGCTTTCCAGTTGCAGGCGATGACCTTCGATCGCCGCCTCGCGGCCTGCAAGACGCGCGGGAATCAGGTTCATCGGCGGGCTGCCGAGGAACGTCGCGACCTCGATCGATACCGGCCGTCGAAAAACCTCCTCGGGCGTGCCGACCTGCACGATGTTCCCATCCATGAATACGGCGAGCCGGTCGGCGATCGTCATCGCCTCTTCCTGGTCGTGCGTGACATAGACGGCGGTGACGTCGAGCGCGCGCTGCAGCTTGCGCAATTCGACGCGCGTTTCGAGCCGCAGTTTCGCATCGAGATTCGACAGCGGCTCATCGAGCAGGAAGAGCCTTGGCTTGCGCACGATCGCGCGCGCCAGCGCGCATCGCTGCTGCTGCCCGCCGGAGAGCTGTCCGGGCCGGCGCTCGAGCAGATGCGCGATCTTCACGCGGCTCGCCGACTCGCGGACCGCCCGATCGATCTCGGCATTCGGCGTCTTCACCATCCGCAGTGGAAACGCGATGTTCTCGTAGACGCTCATGTGCGGATAGAGCGCGTAGCTTTGAAACACCATCGCGACGTCGCGCTCGCCCGGCTCGCTGCCCGTCACGTCGCGTCCGTCGAGAACGACGCTGCCCGCGTCGTGCGATTCGAGGCCGGCGAGAATGCGCAGCGTGGTTGTCTTGCCCGACCCCGACGGCCCGAGCAGCGCGAAGAATTCGCCGGGCCGGATGTCGAGGTCGACACCCTTCAACACCGTCAGGCTGCCGTGACGCTTGACGATGTTGCGCAGCGAAACGCTGCCACCGCGGCTCATTGGACCATCCTCCGCGCTTCGCGCCTCGGGGCTGATTCGCGCGCGGGAAGGCTCGCAGCGCTTGTATGTTCCCCCCACGCTCGCGGCTTCGCCGCATCGCTGCCCCCCGGGGTGGAATTCGCGCTTTGAGGCGGCTCTGCAGCGCTCATCGCCGTCCTCCGCCCTTGACCGCGCCGACCGTCAGCCCCTTCACGATGTGCTTCTGCGCAATCAGCCCGAGCAGCATCACCGGTCCCATCGCGATCATTGCGCCGGCGGCAAGGCTTGCCCAGCGCGTCTGCTCGACCGATATGAAGTTGAACATCGCGACGGTGACCGGACGCACCCGATTGCCGCCGAGGACGACGGCGAACAGGAATTCGTTCCATGCGTTCAGGAAGATGAACACCGTCGTCACTGCGATGCCGCCGCGCACCTGCGGCAGGATTACGTACCAGAGCGTGCGAAAGCGGCCTGCGCGATCGAGCAGCGCCGCCTCTTCCATCTCCCGTGGAATGTCTTCGAAGTACGATACGAGCAGCCAGATCGCGAACGGCAGCGAGAACGTCAGGTAGATGACGATCAGGCCCACGTACGTATCGAGCAGACCGACCTTCTGCAGCACGAGGTAGTAAGGAATGATCAGGCCGACCGGCGGCAGCATTTGCGTCGCAAGCACGTAGAAGCCCGACGCACGCTTGGTCGGCAGTTCGAGACGCGCGAGCGCGTAGCCGGCGGGCACCGCGACGAGCAGCGTCAGGAAGGTCGCGCCGAGCGAGAGGATGATGCTCGACACGAGGTTCGGAACGATGCTCGATGCGCCGAACAGCACGTCCCGATACGCCGCGAGCGTCGGCTCGAAAACGACCTTCGGCGGATAGGCGAGCACGTCGCGCTCGGTCTTGAACGACGTGAGCAGCGCCCAGAGCACCGGGAATCCCCAGACCGACAGCAGCATGCCGGCCGAGGCGGCCAGTGCGAAGCGGCGCGCGAACGTATGCCTCATCGGCCCCGCCGCATCCGGAACATCAGGAACGAGATGACCAGCGTGATCGCAAGCAGCACGACCGCGAGCGCCGCGCCGTAGCCCAGGTTGAACTCGGTGAACGACGTGCGGTACGCATAAAGGTTCAGGATTTCGGTCGCCGTACCGGGTCCCCCGCCGGTCGCGGCGAAGATTGCGGCGAACGCCGACAGCGCGATCATCGTGCGCATGATGACGACGATGACGATCGCCGGCCGCAACAGCGGCAGCGTGATCCGGCGGAAGCGCTGCCAGGCGTTCGCCCGGTCGATGCGCGCCGCCTCGAAGACGTCAGGCGGCAACGACGCGAGGCTCGCCAGCAGCACGAGGAACGCGAACGGCGTCCATTGCCATGTATGGATCGCGATTACCGACACGAGCGCGAGCTGCGGATCGCCGAGCCATGCATGGCTGCCGAAGCCGAGCGCGTGCGAAACGAGGTCGACGAGGCCGAAGTCGGGCGACAACAGCAGCGTGCGCCAGAACAGCCCGACGACGACCGGCGCGAGCACGATCGGCAGGATCGCCGCGACGCGCAGCACCGTTTGCCCGCGCGGGATCTGCATGACCAGCAACGCGAGCGACAATCCAAGCACGACCTGCAGCACGACGGTCGTCGTCGTGTAGATCAGCGTCAGCAGCAGCGAATTCCAGAACCGCGGGTCGCTGCCCATCTTGACGTAGTTCGCAGCACCCGCGAATCCCGACAGGAACGGCATCGTCAGATCGATCCGCATAAGGCTCGTCCACAGCAGGTAGACGAGCGGCGCGCTCGTCGTGACGACGAGCAGCACGAGCGCCGGCGCAAACAGCATGATCGCGAAACGCCGCTCCTGGCGCTGGAATTGCCAGACGGCAGGTTGCCCCGCACCGAGCGGGATCGGCGCCGCACCTTCGGCAATACGACTCAGACGATCCCCCCACGCTCGCGGCTTTGCCGCTTCGCTGCCCACCAGGGGGCGGAACTCGCGCCCTGAGGCGGCTCTGCGGCGCTCAAAGCACCTCGGCCGCGTGATCCGCGAGCCGCGAGCGCTCGCCGCGCTGCAGCGTGATGTGCCCCGAATGCGACCAGCCCTTGAAGCGGTCGACGACGTAGGTCAGGCCCGAGCTGCCCTCGGTGAGATAA
>JAICLP010000370.1 GCA_025925475.1 Burkholderiales bacterium
GATGAGCCGCGATCGTGGCACGCAGAAGCAGCGACGCGACTTCGGGTACGGCGCGGTCTGCGACGCCGGCGGTCATCCGATCGAGGCGCTCGCGTTCGACGAGGCGAACCAGGAGCACGGCGTGCTGCACTGGACCGGCGACCGAAGCGTCGATCTCGCGCGGCGCTTTCCGCTCGGCGCGCAGCTGCGAATCCTGCCGAACCACGCGTGCGCGACGGCGGCGCAGTTCGATCGCTACAGCGTGCTGTCCGATGGAAAAATGTGCGAGTGGCCGCGATTCAGCGGATGGTAGCCGCGCCATGAGCAATCATGCATCCACCGCCGCACCATACCGACGATGAGATCGGAAAGCGGAGGCGGCGTGCCGGATGACGCGCAGATCGTTGCACGATCGCTGCCGGCTCGACGCGAGCTCGTCGCGACTGGGAGAAGAAGCAGTGGCTGGGCTTCGACGGCAAGCCCACGTACCCGGCGTACGAATGGCCGCCGTCGCTGTCCGAGGCACACGATGCGCAAGGCGCGCGAGCTGCCTGAGCGTCGCTAACTCTCAGCCCGACCGTTGCGCGCCGCTTTCGTCCTCGGCGATGCCCTCGGTCCACACGGCGATGTCCTCGGCGCTCATCGTGCCCGTCGGCGGCAGGCGGCCATCGACGAAGCCTTCGCGATGCACGTCGTGTAGATACTGCTCGCGCGAGACCAGCGTCCCCCGGCACAGCGCGCTCGACGCCGGTGCGCCGAGCTCATCGCGCAATCGATCGAGCAGCTCGCGCATCACCGACGCCGGAACCTGGGCGCGTTCGCCCGGATAGACGTAGCCGAACAGCACGAGGTGGCAGAGCAGCACGCGCCAGTTCGGACCCACGCGCGCAAGGAGCCGCGGCCAGTCCAGCGTATCGCCGCAAGCACGGAGCAGATGCGCGATGTCGGCGCCATCGTAGCGCTCGCGCTCCATCACGAATGCCTTGGACCAGATCATTTCCTCGACGGGCACGAGCTTCGCGCGCATGGCGAGGATTTCCGCGTCGACCGCGTGTTCGAACCACGCGTCGTCGACATGAGTCAAACCGTTGCCCGAGTTGAAGATGAGATCGACGCATGACGACCCGGCGTGCGCCTTTCCGAGCCAATGCGGAAACTTGAGCTCCGTGACGAAGCCGTTCGCCTCGAGGGCTTGCGTCGCGCGTTCATAATCGGCAGCGCGCAGGAAGAGGTCGAAGTCCTTGGTGCGACGCTCGATTCCCGTGTAGACGGCAAGCGCGTACGCTCCGCCGACGAGAACCGGGACGCCTGACCGATCGAGGGTTTGCAGAACGCGTCGGTAAAAACTGCTCTCAGGGTCCGGATCGCTGGCCGCCACGTTGCTCGGCACTGTCATCATCGTTGCATTCCAGGGCTTGCGCGGAATCGATACAACGCAAGCGCCGTACCAAGCGAACGGAAGGATGCACATTGCAACGGTGTCGGCGATCGTCGTACGAGCCGAAAGGAGATTGACGAATGCGTTCCGACAGGCAGGTCCGCTTCGCCGCCGTGGGCGACCTCCATTGCAAGAAGGATTCGATCGGCAGCTTTCGCGAGATGTTCGCGCGTGCGTCCGAAGTTGCCGATGCGCTGCTGCTTTGCGGCGACCTCACCGACTACGGCTTGCCCGAAGAAGCGCGCGTGCTGGCCGACGAGCTCGCGGCAGCGAAAGTGCCCATCGTCGCGGTCCTCGGCAATCATGATTTCGAATCCGACGCGCAGGACGAGGTGTGCCGCATCCTGGGCGATGCCGGCGTGCAACTGCTCGACGGCGAGGCCTGCGAGATCCACGGCGTCGGCATCGCGGGCGCGAAGGGATTCGCGGGCGGCTATGGGCGCGCCACGCTCGGCTCGTGGGGAGAGCGGCCGATCAAGACGTTCGTCAACGAAGCGATCCAGGAAGCGCTGAAGCTCGAGTCGGCGCTCGCGAAGCTCCGTACCGCCGAGCGTATCGCACTGCTGCATTACTCGCCGATCGCGGCGACCGTGGAGGGCGAGCCGGTCGAGATCTTTCCGTTTCTCGGCACGAGCCGGCTCGAGGAGCCGCTGATCCGCTTTCCGGTGAGCGCCGTGTTTCACGGGCACGCGCATCGCGGCAGCCCCGAGGGCAAGACGGTGAACGGCACGCCCGTCTACAACGTGGCGATGCCGTTGCTGAAGCGCGCGTATCCGGAACGACCGCCGTTCCGGCTCATCGAGTTCGCGAGTGCAGGCGCAAGCGCCGACGACGTACACGAGAGCGCATTGCGCCAGGACGCCTGAACGGTCGATGTCGCGATGCGGCGGCTGCTCGCGACGCCGAGCAAGCCGTGGAAGCGATGCAGAACCGCACCGTTACGCAAGCGCCGTACGAGGTCGAGCTGGCGCGCCGGATCGCTGCCGGCGCGCACGAGGCGAAGAGGCCGGCCCGCTACGCGATTCGCGCGTAACTCGCCTGCCACGGCCGCGCTTTCTCGAAAGCGCGCGCGACGCGCAGCACGAGTCGGTCGTCGTGCATCGGGCCGACGATCTGCAGCCCCACCGGCAATCCATCGCGCGTGAAGCCGCACGGAACGGATGCCGCAGGTTGCTGCGTGAGGTTGAATGGATACGAGAACGGCGCCCAGACGGTCCAGTCGCCGTCGACGTCGCCGTATTGCGCCGGCGCGAGTCGTCCCGCGTCGAAGGCGGGGATCGGCAGCGTCGGCGTCAGCAGGATCGGATACTGCGCATGGAATTGCTTGAGTGCCGCGCCGAGCGTTGCACGCGCCTCGACCGCGGCGAGATAATCGTCGAGCGTGAATGCCGCGGCGTTCTCGGCGATGCGCAACAGCCCGGGGTCGATCCGCTTGCGCCGCTCGAGCGCGATGGATCCGACGACGCGAGTGGCGCCGGTCCACCAATGCATCCGCTCGATGCTCGCGACGTCGCCAGGATCGGGC
>JAICLP010000212.1 GCA_025925475.1 Burkholderiales bacterium
GGGCGTGCTCGTCTCGACCACCGTGATCGAAGTGGGCGTGGACGTTCCCAACGCATCGTTGATGGTCATTGAGCACGCGGAGCGTTTCGGGCTCTCGCAATTGCACCAGTTGCGCGGCCGCGTCGGCCGCTCGCACCACCAGGCGTATGCGTATCTGCTGACTCCGCCCTGGGAGGCGCTTTCGGCGCAGGCGAAGAAGCGCCTCGAGGCGATCCAGATGATGGAAGACCTGGGCTCCGGATTCTTCCTCGCGATGCACGATCTCGAGATTCGCGGCGCGGGCGAAGTGCTCGGCGAGGAGCAGTCGGGCGAGATGCAGCAGGTGGGCTTCCAGCTCTACGCCGACATGCTGAAAGCCGCGGTGTCCGCGCTGAAGGCGGGACGCGAGCCTGATCTTTCGCAGCCGCTCGGCGTGACGACCGAGATCAACCTGCATGTGCCGGCGCGACTGCCCGAGCATTATTGCAGCGACATCCACGAGCGGCTCGTCCTCTACAAGCGCTTCGCGAGCTGCGAGTCCCAGGACGAGCTGAACCTGTTGCGCGAAGAGCTCGTCGACCGTTTCGGCACGACACCCGAGCCCGCGCAGGCGCTGATCGCATGTCACCGGCTGCGGCTCGCTGCGCGGCCGCTCGGCGTGACGAAGATCGACGCGGGGCCCGAACGCACGACGCTCGCATTCGTGAAGCGGCCGCCGTTCGATGCGGGAAAGCTGATCCTGCTCGTGCAAAAGGACGGCCGCATCCGCTTCGCGGGACCCGATCGCGTGCGGATCGAGCGCGCGGCGCCGGCGTTGAACGAGCGCGTGGCACTGGTGCGGGATTTTCTTGCGAAGCTGCAATGATGCGCCTGCCGCCGCAGATGCACGTCTTCGTTCGCGACTGGCTGTCGGCGAACCAGGTCGTGCTGCGCAGTCGCGACGGCTGCGTCGTCATCGATTCGGGTTACGGCAAGCACGTTCCGCTGACGCTCGCGCTCGTCGCATCCAGGCAGGGCCTCGATGGTGCGCCGCTCGCGAAGCTCGTCAACACGCATTGCCATTCGGATCACGTGGGCGGCAACGCGGCGCTGCGGCGCGCGTACGGCTGCACGATCGCCGTGCCAGCCGGCGAAGCGCCGCTGGTGGCCGCCTGGGATCGGCGCGCGCTGCTGCTCGATTACGCGGGCCAGCGCGCCGAGCGCTTCAACGCCGACGAGGCCCTGCAACCCGATTCGACTCACGTATGGGGCAACCTCGAGTGGCGCGTTCTGGCGGCGCCTGGACATGACATGGCCGCGGTTGTGTTTTTCAACGACGCGCACGGAATCCTGATCTCCGGCGATGCGCTATGGCAGAACGGTTACGGCTTCGTGATGCCGCCGCAGGTCGACGCGCGCGCGTTGCCGGCGACGCGCGCGACGCTCGACATGATCGCGAAACTCGACGTCCGCTACGTGATTCCCGGCCATGGCGAGCCGTTCGACGACGCGCCGGCGGCCCTCGCACGCGCGTACCGGCGCACCGACGCGTTCGAAGCCGATCCGCTGCGTCTTGCGCGCCACGCGTTGAAGGTCGTACTCGCGTTCGCACTGCTCGACCGCGAGCGAATGCCGCTCGCGGAAATGCCGGCCTATGTCGAGCGTGTCGAGATGTTTCGCGACTTCAATGCGCGCTTTTTCAACGTTGCGCCCGCGACGCTCGCCGAGCAGCTCGTCGGCGAGCTCGAGCGCGCGCAAGCAGTGCGCCGTGAGGACGGCTGGCTGTTGCCATCGTGAGACGTCACTTCGACATGGGAGGCATCATCGCCGCCCGACGACGATGGCTGCAGCCGTGCCGCCGAAGCGTTACGGCTCGACCTGATACGCCTCGAACGGAATGAGCACCTTCACCTCGTCGGCGGGCGCATAGGGCAAGCCGCCCGTCATCCCCCATTCGGAGCGCTTGATCGTCGCGCTCGCGTCGCCGCCGCACATCGGCTTCTTGTTGTACGGATTTGCGCCGCAGCGGAAGTGATCGACGCTCAGCGTGACGGGCTTCGTCACGCCGAGCAGCGTGAGCTCGCCGTTGACCGCGACGAGACGGTCGCCATCGAACTTGAAGTCGCTCGACTTGAACGTGATCGTCGGATACTTCTCGACGTTGAAGAATTTCTCGCCCTTGACGATCGCGTCGAGCCGGGTCGAATCGTGCGTGCGGACCGATGCCGGGTCGATCGTCACGTCGACGGTACCGGTCTTCGCCGTCCGGTCGATCGTCGCCTTCGCCGTCGACTTGACGAACGTTCCCAACTGATGACTGAAGCCGAGGTGCTCGGTTTCGAACGATACCTCGGAATGCACGGGATCGAGCGTGTACGTCTCGGCCGCAACCGGCAGCGCGACGCAAAGGGCGATCGATGCGACGGCAATGCGAATCTTCATGACAGGCTCCTGGTTGGTGAATGTGAAGCACGATCGCCGGCACTGCGACGCGCGGTTAGGGCACCGAAAAAGCGAAAAAGGGGCCAGGTTCGATTTTCGCGAGCACCGGCCGAGCGAAGCCGGCGTGGCGGCATGCGAAAATCGGAAATGGGACCTGGCCCCTTTTTCACTTTTTCACGAGTTCGGCGCAAGCGCCATCTTCACGTGCACGACGATGTCGTTGTCGACGGTCGACGTGTCGGCCCACTCGCCCTCGCCGATTCTGTAGTCCAGCCGGCGGATCGAGAACGTGCCATCGGCGATTCGACTCCCCGACGCATCGCTCGTGACGCTGATCGGCACGACGCAATCGCGCGTGATTCCCTTCAGCGTGAGCTTGCCGGCGACTTCGTAACGATTGCCGCCGAGATCCTTGATCGCGGTCGACGCGAAGTGAGCGGTCGGGAATTTCGCGGTGTTGAACCAGAGCGGCCCCTTCGCCTCGGCGTCGGAATCGTCGCTCGCGAGGTCGATGCTGCCGAGGTCGACGTCGATCACCGCCTTCGACTGCGCGAGCGCATTCGGCCGAAAGACGATGTCGGCCGTCCACTTGCGAAAGCGACCGTCGAACTTGACGCCCATCTGCTTGATCGTAAATCCGATGTCGCTCCTCGCGGCGACGACCGATTGGGCGTGCGCGGAAGACGTCGCGAAAAGGACTGCCAGCAGCAGGAGAATCTTGCGCATCATCAGCCGGCGTGGTCGGGCTTCACGAGCGGCAGCATGCGGGCGAGCACCGCATCGCGATCGACGACATGATGCCGCACCGCGGCCGCCGCGTGCGCGCAGACGACGACGAACAACAGCGCGTTGAGGTCGACGTGCGCGAGGCGCAGCACGTCGCCGAGTGCGCGGCTCTTGTGGACGAGATCGGGCAGCGGCGCGAGGCCCAGGTAGACGACCTGCACGCCGGTCGCCGAGCTGTAGAGCCAGCCCGTGATCGGAATCACGAACAGCAGCAGGTAGAGCAATGCGTGCGACGCCGCGGCGGCATGCCGTTGCCAGCGCGGCATCGGCACGGGTGCAGGATGCGGTCGAGCGAGGCGCCAGACGAGGCGAAGCGATGTGAGCAGGAAGATCGTGATGCCGATCGACTTGTGCACGAGATACCAGGAGAGCTTGCGCGGCGAGATCGGCAGGCCGACCATCGAGAGGCCGAGCAGCAGGTTGGCGATGATCAGCACCGCCGTGATCCAGTGCAGCGCGATGGCGCCACGGTTGTACGTCTCGCTCAATTTCGCGTCCTGGTCATCGGCCGCCTCTCGCAACGCGGGGCTTACAGGTAACAGGGGCATCGCCGGGCCTATTCCACGTCAACCACCCTGGGCAAGCGACGCCACGAAATGGCGTACGCCGTCGAGCAGCATCTGCACGGCGAGCGCGGTCAGCACGAGTCCCATCAGCCGTTCGACGGCAATCATGCCCCGCTCGCCGAGCACGCGCTGCAGCCGGTACGCGGCCAGCAGCACGATCGTCGCAACGATGATCGCCGCGGTCAACGCGATCAGCCATGCAAGCCGGTGCGGCGGGTCGCGCGACACCATCAGCATGACCGTCGCGAGCGCCGAAGGACCCGCGATCGACGGAATCGCGAGCGGCACGAGGAACGGCTCCTCGCCGGGCGGGTCGCCGAAGATTCCTTCCGGATGGCGGAACACCATCCGCAACGCGATCAGGAACAGGATGATGCCGCCGGCGATCGCGAGCGATACCTCGGAGAGCTGCAGCCAGTGCAAAAACGCCTGGCCGCCGAACATGAACGCGACGAGGATCAGGTAGGCGGCGAAGCATTCGCGCAGCACGACGCGCGGACGGCGCGCCGGCGCGACATTGGCAAGCGCCGACACGACGATCGGCACGTTGCCGAACGGATCGATGACGAGCAGCAGCAGCACCGCAGCGGAGAAGACTTCGGCGACGGGCATTGCTCAATGCTCCTGGCTGGAATTCATTCGCATCCGGAATCGCGCGCCTAGTCGCCGAGGACGGTGCCTTCGCGCCTCGGATCGGCGCCGCCGACGAAGCCGCGCGGCGTGCGCACGATCGTCTGCACGCCGCTCGTCTCCTCGATGACGCGCACGTCGTGCCCGAGTGCGGCGAGCTTCGGCGCGAGCGCCGCGACCGCCGTATCCTTCTCGAGCTCGAGCGGGCCATTGCGGCTGCCGAAGTTCGGCAGTGCCGCCGCGGCCTGCGGATCGAGCTTCCAGTCGATCAGCGCGAGCAGCGTCTTGACGACGTAGTCGATGATCGCGCTGCTGCCCGGCGATCCGGTGATGATCGCAACGCGACCGGCGCGATCGTAGGCGATCGTCGGCGCCATCGACGAGCGCGGTCGCTTGCCCGGCTCGACGCGGTTCGCGACCGGCCTTCCCTGCTCCACCGGCACGAACGAGAAGTCGGTCAGCTCGTTGTTGAGCAGGAACCCGCCTTCGGTCATCAGGTGACTGCCGAATGCGTACTCGATCGTCGTCGTCATCGACACCGCGTTGCCGTCGGCGTCGACGATCGAGACCTGCGACGTCGACGGCAGGTCCAGCGCGGCGTCGGCGCCCCAGGCGATCGTCGTTGCGCGCGTGCGCTTCGCGGGGTCGCCCGGTTTGGCAACGCCGAGGCTTCGCGACGGCGAGATGAGCATCGAGCGCTCGCGGAGGTAACGCGCGTCGAGCAGTCCCGCGGGCGCTTTGAAGAAATCCGGGTCGGCCATGTAGACGCCACGATCGGCAAACGCAAGGCTCTCGGCCTCGCTCGCGAAATGCACGCTCCAGAACGACGCGGCACCCATTGCGGCGACGTCGTAGGGCTCGAGCATTGCAAGCGTTTGCAGGACGGTGAGGCCGCCCGACGAAGGCAGCGGCATCCCGCACACGCGATAGCCGCGATAGCCGTTGCACACCGGCTCGCGCGTCCTGACGACGTAATGCGCGAGGTCGTCCGCCGCGACGTCGCCGGGATGACGCGGCGCATCGGCGATCGTGCGCACGATGTCGTCGGCAATCGGTCCTTCGTAGAACGCGCGCGCCCCGCCCGCCGCGAGCGTACGCAGCGTTTGCGCGTACGCCGGATTGCGAAGACGTGCGTCGACCGGCAACGGCGCACCATCCGTGGTGTGGAAGTAGTCGCGCGCACGCTGCTGCGGCCAATCGGCCTGCGCGGCAATTTCGTTGTGCAGACGCGGCGATACCGGGAAGCCGTTCTCGGCGAGCGTGATCGCGGCCGCGAACAGTCGTGACCACGCGACACGTCCGTGCCTGCGATGCACGGTGTCGAGCAGGCGAACGATCCCCGGCACGCCGACCGAGCGGCCGCCGATGACCGCATCGAGGAAC
>JAICLP010000054.1 GCA_025925475.1 Burkholderiales bacterium
ACGATCGGCACGTTGAACGAGTCGCACAGCACGAGAAAGCTCGTCGCCTTGTCGCAGGCATCAGCATCGATCGCGCCGCCCTTGTACATCGGGTTGTTCGCGATCACGCCGACCGTTCGGCCGTCGAGGCGCGCGAGCGCCGTGACGATCGTCCTGCCGAATTTCGGCCTCAGCTCGAAGAGGCTGTCGTGATCGACGATCGTCCGGACGATCTTGCGCATGTCGTAGACCCGCGTGCGGCTCGCCGGCAGCAGCTTGGCGATGTCGCGCATCGCGACGCCCGAACCTGCAGGCACGGCCCGCTCGGGCGGTGCCTCGTTGTGGTGGCGCGGCAGGTAGCCGAGGAACGTCTTCATCGCGTCGAGCGCCTGCTCGTCGGTGTCGACGACGAGGTCGGCAAAGCCGGTAACCTCCGAGTGCAATCGCCATCCGCCGAGATCCTCGGGATCGACGTTCTCCTTGATCGCGAGCGATGCGAGGAGCGCGCTCGACACCGCGAGCACCGCGCCCTTGCGCATGACGCTGAAGTCGGAGAGCACCGCGTACCACGACGACGAGCCGAAGCTCATGCCGAGCGTCGCCGAGGCCCACGGCGTTTCGCGCATCCGCTGATACTGCGTCGCGTCGTTGCCGAGCAGCGTCGCCATGCCGCGCGAGCCCATGTGATCGGGCATACGCGCCCCCGACGATTCGCCGAGGAAGATCATCGGCAGGCCGCGCTGCGTCGCGACGCGCTTCAAATGAGCGAGCTTGCGGCCGTTGGTGGAACTCGACGACGCGCCCATCACGGTGAAGTCGTTCGCGGCAATCGCGACGTCGCGGCCGTCGAGCTTCGCGAATCCCGTCACCTTGCCGTCGGCCGGCGTGCGATGGCGATCGGCAGGATTCGACGCCGACGTGCCGAAGAGGCCCGACTCGATGAAGCTGCCTTCGTCGCAGAGGTATGCGATGCGCTCGCGCGCGTTGAGAACGTTCGCCGCGGCGCGGCGTGCGAGCTTGTCGGCGCCGCCCATCGCCATCGCCCGTGCAAGCTGCTCGTCGTATTCGCGCATCGTGGCGTCGATGCCCGACTCGAACGGCTTGTCGGTCGCGTTCATGGCGATGCTTCGCATGCGATGACACCCGCCGCTTGCAGCGCATCGAGGCGATCGTTTGAGTAGTCGAGGAGATCGCGCAGCACCGCGCGCGTGTCCTGGCCGATACGGCGGCCACCGTGCACGACGCGCCCCGGCGTGGCGGAAAGGCGCGGCGCGACGTTCGCCATCGCGACACTGCCGAGATCGTCGTCGGGCGCCGCGACGATCGTGTTGCGCGCACGGTAATGCGGGTCGCGAAAGATGTCGGTCATCGTGAAGATGCGCGACGCGGGCACGTCGTGCGCCTCGAGCGTCGTTTCGAGCTCGGACAGCGTGAGCGTCGCCGTCCACTCGGCAATCAGCGCATCGAGCGCCTCGTGATGATCGGAGCGCGCGGTGGCGGCATTGAAGCGTGCGTCGTCGACGAGATCCAGGCGGCCCATCGCAGCGGCGAGGCGGCGGAACACGGCGTCGCCCATTGCGGTGATGTGAATGAATCCGTCGTCGGCGGTCGGATAGAGATTGTTCGGCGTGCTTTCGGGCAGGCGCGCGCCGGTTCGCGTTGCGACGAAGCCGAGCTTCTCGTAGGCCGGGATCCACGGCTCCATGAAGCTGAACGCACATTCGTACAGCGCCGAATCGATGCACTGGCCCTGCCCGGTGCGTTCGCGCGCCAGCAGCGCCATCGTCGCACCGAACGCCGAGTAGAGGCCGGTGATGTAATCGGTCATCGAGACGGCGACGCGCGCGGGCGGCCGATCGGGATCGCCGGTGACGTGGCGAAGTCCGCTCACCGCCTCGCTGATCACGCCGTAGCCGGCGCGCTGGCAGTAAGGCCCCGTCTGGCCGAAGCCGCTGATGCGCACCATGACGAGGCCTGGATTGATGGCCCGCAGCGCCTCGTAGCCGAGCCCCCAGCGCTCGAGCGTGCCCGGCCGGAAATTCTCGATCAGCGCGTCGCATTTCGCGGCGAGGTCGCGGACGATGTCGCGTCCTTCGGGCTTGCGCAAATCGAGCGCGATCAGTTGCTTGTTGCGAAAGATGCTGCTCGCGTAGAGCGACTTGCCCGCGAAGCGCTTGCCCATCGTACGCACCGGGTCGCCTTCGGGCGCCTCGACCTTGATGACGCTCGCACCGAAATCGGCGAGAAGCCGCCCGCAGAAGGGACCGGCCACCGTCGAGCCGAGCTCGAGCACGCGAAAGCCCGCGAGCGGGCCGCTCGCATTGGCTGCATTCTCGTCTCGAACGGCGGAAGGATGCGCAGGGTTTGCGCCGGCAATCTGTGGCGGCATCGTGGCATAATAGTCCTAATGTCGACATTTGGGCAACCGCCGGCGAAGACCCGATCGCAACGAACGACGAATCGCGCGCGGCAAGCCGCGCCGCGCGGCGACCTCCGGGCCGCGTCGACGTTCACGCCCGCGTCGCTGACACCGACCCTGCCGCTGCAGATCGCCGAGCGGATCGGCGAGGCGGTGATCGACGAGCGCTTTGCGCCTGGCGAGCGGCTCAAGGAAGTCGACCTCGCCGGCGCGTTTGGCGTGAGCCGAACGACGCTGCGCGAGGCGCTGCGCATCCTCGAAAGCCGCGGAATCGTGCGCATCCTGCCGCAGCGCGGCGCGCAGGTGACGCAGCTGTCGCGACGCGAGCTCGAGAACCTGTTCGAGATCCGTGCGGTGTTGCTCGGGCTCTCCGCACGTGACGCAGCTCGGCATCACGAAACCGGCGACCGGTCGCTGCTCGACGCGCGAATCGCCGCGCTGCGCGCGGCGCGCGACGATGCGAAGGCTTACGCGCGAGCGAGCGCCGAGATGGTCGACTCGATCGCGCGACTGTCGCGCAACGACCAGCTCGCGCAGATGCTCGCCGATTTCGCGCAGCGCATCGGTCGCTACACCCGGCTGGGTCTTGCGTCCCGCGAGCGGCGTGCGCAATCGTACGGCAACTGGCGGCGGCTGATGACGGCGATCGCGGCGCGCGACGAGCAAGTGGCGGAGGACATCAGCCGGCAACTCGCGCTCGAAAACCGCGATGCGGCGCTCGTGGCGATGGCGGGCAGGCGGCCGGCCGGCAGCCAGGAGCCAAAGGGGCGCGGCTCACAGGCACGCCGGTGACGCCTTGCCACGAGACGGCTTGACTTCGCCGGCCGTTTCGATATTATTCGAAATATGAAACGTAGTATGCATGCGCGCGCCGTTGCAAGGCTCGCCGCGCTCGCCCAGGAAACGCGCCTCGCTCTGTTCAGGCTCCTGGTCGAGGCCGGGCCGGACGGCATGCCGGCCGGCGCGATCGCGGAGCGACTCGGCGTAGCCGCGCCAACGCTTTCGTTCCATCTCAAGGAACTCACGCACGCGGGGCTCATTCGGGCGCTGCAGCAGGGCCGGTACGTGATCTACAGCGCAGACTTCAATGCGATGAACGCGCTGCTTGCGTACCTCACCGAGAATTGCTGCCGCAGCAGCTGCGATCCCGCATGCGCGCCTTGTCCACCCACCGTCGAGTCGCGCGCAGCGCGCGACATCGAGCCTGTCGCAGGCAACTCGAAAAGGAGAGTCGCATGAAGCGCTTTCACGTCCATGTCGCGGTACCGGAGCTCGGTGCCGCCATCCGCTTTTACTCCACGCTGTTCGGGGCGGAGCCGTCCGTGCTGAAGAACGATTACGCGAAGTGGATGCTCGACGATCCGCGGCTGAACTTCGCCATCTCGCAACGCGGCGGCGCGTCCGGCGTCAATCACCTCGGCTTCCAGGTCGACAGCGGCGACGAGCTCGAGGCGCTGCACGCGAGCCTGGAGGCCGCCGACCGTGCGGTCGTTGCCGAAAAGGACGCGCACTGCTGCTACGCGCGCTCCGACAAGTACTGGGTGACCGATCCCGCCGGCATCGCCTGGGAATCGTTCCATTCGCTTGGCAGCATCCCGATGTTCGGCGCAGCGGCCGCGTCCGGCGCAAAGACAACGTGCTGCTCGCCAGGCGAGAAGACCGACGAACCGCTGCAGGTTGCCGGCCGCGAAAGCGCACAATCCACATGTTGCGCGGCGGCCACCGCACCACCACATTGACGGGGTGCGTGGTCATGCGTCCGGCGCCGACTCGGCCACATCGATGAAATCCGACGACCCCAGGAACCTTCGCCCGCTCGCCCCGACGCTGCCGCCGCAGGCGATCTCGGAGGAAGTGCTTCTCGAGAAGTACGCGAAGGGCGGCGAGCGCACGATCGAGGACGTGCGCCGGCGCGTCGCGCGGGCGCTTGCGGCCGTCGAGGCGCCTTCGATTCGCGCGCAATGGCAGGAAGCGTTCTACCGCGCACAGGAGAACGGCTTCATCCTCGGCGGCCGCATCAATTCCGCAGCGGGCACCGACCTCAAGGCGACGCTCATCAACTGCTTCGTGCAGCCGGTCGGCGACAGCATTTCCGGCGACGCCGGCGGCGTCGGCATCTACGTTGCGTTGCAGGAGGCAGCGGAAACGATGCGCCGCGGTGGCGGCGTCGGCTACGACTTCTCGCGCATTCGACCGCGTGGAGCGTACGTTCGCGGCACCGACAGCCGCGCGAGCGGACCGATCTCGTACATGCGCGTCTTCGACGAAAGCTGCGAGACGGTGGAATCGGCCGGCTCCCGGCGTGGCGCGCAGATGGGCATCCTGCGCTGCGATCATCCCGACATCGAGGCGTTCGTCCATGCGAAGGACGACGGCAGCCTCACGAACTTCAATATCTCGGTCGCCGTGACCGACGCATTCATCGAAGCGGTACGCGATGATCGCGACTGGGAGCTCGTGCACGAAGCGGCGCCGGCGGCCGATTTGATCGCGGCGGGCGCCCATCGGCGCAACGACGGTCAGTGGGTCTATCGCACGGTCAAGGCGCGCGCGCTGTGGGGCGAGATCATGCGCTCGACGTACGACCATGCCGAGCCGGGCGTCGTGTTCGTCGACACCGTCAATCGCGACAACAACCTGTCGTATTGCGAGACGATCGCTGCCATGAATCCTTGCGGTGAACAGCCGCTGCCTTCCTACGGTTGCTGCGATCTCGGCAGCGTCGACCTGACGCGCTTCGTCCGCGATCCATTCACATCGCACGCCGAATTCGACTTCGACGGATTCGCGGAGACGGTTGCCGTTGGCGTGCGAATGCTCGACAACGTGCTCGACGTCACGGCGTGGCCGCTGCCGCAGCAGCGCGAAGAGGCGATGGCGAAGCGGCGTATCGGCCTCGGCTTCACCGGTCTCGGCGACGCGCTGATCGAGCTCGGCCTGCGCTACGACGCGGATGATGGGCGCGCGATGGCGGCACGCATCACCGGGAAGATGCGCGATGCGGCCTATGTGGCGTCCATCGGCATCGCCAGAGAGAAAGGCGCCTTCCCGCGGCTCGATCCCGAGCCGTATCTCGCGGCGGGACACTTCGCATCGCGCCTGCCCGACACGATCAAGACGGCGATCCGCGCGACAGGCATCCGCAACAGTCATCTGCTTTCGATCGCGCCGACCGGCACGATCTCGCTCGCGTTCGCCGACAACGCGTCGAACGGCATCGAGCCCGCGTACAGCTGGCGCTACACGCGGCGCAAGCGGATGCCTGACGATTCCATGAAGGAGTTTTTCGTCGAGGACCACGCGTATCGCGTGTTCCGGCATCTGCACGGCCTCGACGAGTACGTCGAGCTGGTGAACTTCGATGCGAGCAGCACGCGCAAGCCCGGCGAGCCGTGGACCGACGCGGACGGCACGCGTCGCGCGATGCTTTCCCCGGCGTTCATCAGCGCGCTCGAGATGAGCGCGCTCGATCACATGCGGATGAACGCCGTCGTGCAGCCGTTCATCGACACCGCGATCAGCAAGACGGTGAACGTGCCGGCCGATTATCCGTTCGACGCGTTCGAGAATCTCTACTTCGAAGCGTGGAAGGCGGGCCTCAAGGGCATTGCGACGTATCGTCCGAACGAAGTGCTCGGCGCCGTTCTGGAAGTGGCGTCACCAGCGGCACCGGCAAGCGTGCGCGAGGATCTCGATGTCGCCGATCCCGATCGCCGCATTCGCCTCGATCGCACGATCGAGCCGCCACTCGCAAGCCTGCGCTGGCCGGGACGTCCGGAATTGCCCAACGGCAATCCGTGCTGGACGTACGTCGTGCGCCATCCGTTTGGCGATTTCGCCGTATTCATCGGCCACGTCGAAAACGGTCGCGCCATTCCGTTCGAAGTATGGATCAACGGCGCCGAGCAGCCGCGCGGCCTCGGCGCGATTGCGAAGACGCTGTCGATGGACATGCGCACCGACGATCGCGCGTGGCTCGACATGAAGCTCTCGGCGCTCGAGAAGGCGGTCGGCGACGACGCGTTCGAGCTGGCGATGCCGCCCGATGGCCGCAAGGTCGGTGTGCCGAGCCTCGTGTCGGGTTTCGCGAAGCTGATTCGCTATCGCGTGAACGAGCTCGGCGCGTTCGACGGCGAAGGCGGCAAGACACCGGTCATCGACGCACTGATGGGCACGAAGGAACCGAAGGCGGGACCCGACGGCACGCTGTCGTGGACGGTCGACGTCGTGAATCACACGACCGGCGACGATTTCGTGCTGTTCCTCAAGGAACTGGTGATGCCGAACGGCCAGCGGCGCCCGTACTCGATGTGGCTCTCGGGCGAGTATCCGCGCGTGCTGGATGGCCTGTGCAAGGCGCTGTCGCTCGACATGCGCGTGTACGACCCGGCGTGGATCGGCATGAAGCTGCGCAAGCTCTTGAACTACGGCGAGCCGAACGGCGAGTTCATGGCCCGCATTCCCGGCTCGGCCAAGGCGCAGACGTATGCATCGACGATCGCGTATCTCGCGCAACTCATGATCCATCGCTACGCGTTGCTCGGCATCCTGACCGAGGAAGGCTATCCGGTCGCGGCGGCGGGCATTCTCGACGTGCCCGAAGCCGAGCAGGCGCGGCGCACGTACAGAACGCTGCCGGGGAAGAAGTGTCCCGAGTGCGGCAACCGCGCGATGATCCGCAAGGATGGGTGCGACTTCTGCACTGATTGCGGGTATACCGGCGCGTGCGGGTAGCGATTACCCGCCGCCGAGCGATCACGAAAGACCGCCGCACCGCGCGCCGGGACCGGCAGCCGGAATAGAGCTCGTTTCTTTGCTGGTTGCAGCCGCATGCGCCGGATCGTCACGGGAGGCTCCTCGCCGCGCATGCGAGGGAGGGCGCGTCACTCGCGTCCCGACCGGCGTCGTCTTCAACCTCGGCGCGAGCCCGACGTCGAACGATTTCCTCGTCTCCGGCGCGGGAACCGCCGCGAGGTTCATGTGGGCAACGGAAGACGGGGGCATCGCCGCATGGGCAGGCGGGGCGAGCGCGACGATACGCTTCGCCGCGTCCGACGCCGCCTCCTACAAGGGACTCGCGATGGCCGGCGACGGCAACGCGCACTATCGGATTTACGTGACGGACTTCCACAACGGCAAGATCGACGTCATCGATTCCACGTTCACGAAGAGCTCCGTTCCGGGCGGCTTCGCCGATCCGAAGATTCCGGCCGGATTCCATCCGTTCAACGTCGTGAACATCCAGGGCAACCTCTACGTCACTTATGCGCTGTGCTGCGAGCCGAACAGCAACGACGAAATCCACGGCACCGGCCTGGGCTTCGTCGACGTCTTCGATGCGGACGGCAATCTCATCCGGCGGGTGGCCACGCGCGGGAAGCTGAACGCGCCCTGGGGCGTCGCGCTCGCGCCTGCCGGTTTCGGAACCTTTAGCAACGACCTGCTGGTGGGCAACTTCGGCGACGGGAAGATCAACGGGTTCGACACCGGGGATTTCTCGTTCGCGGGTCAGTTGCGCACGGCGAACGGCAAAACGTTGGTGGTCGACGGGCTGTGGGGCATCGCGTTCGGCAACGGCTTCCAGCAGCAGCCCGCCACGACGCTGTTCTTCGCCGCAGGGCCGAACGACGCAAGCGCCGGCGTGTTCGGCAAGATCGAGGCGCTGCCGGGCCGCGACGATCGGGGCGACGACTCGAATGATTGATGGCTGATTGGACGCCTTCGACGGCGACGGCCGCGCACGAATGAACGCCGCGGGACACGTGGCGTTCATCGTGTCGTTGGCGAGTACCTGCCGCTTCGTGTTCGGAGCCCTCCTGATCGCGCGCTGATCGCCGTCACCTCCAACCGCTCACTTCGCGGCGCACGATGTAGAGCGAAAACAGATCGACGTTGAGGCGCCGAAGGTGAGCGCGCAGCGCGACGAGCTGCTTCCAGTTGCCCTGCCGTTCGCATTCGAGGATGCGCGCGACGAGTCGCGCCGCCTGGCCCGCAGGCGCGTCGCTCCTTTCGCCGACGTCGAAGTCTGCCGCAGCAGCGGGATGCTCGAGCGTGTACCAGGCCGGAAACCATGCAGGAAGGTCGGAAGCGCCGACATCGGTCCATTCGCACGCGCCGTTGAAGCGCGAGAAATCGCGTTCCAGCACCTCGTCCTGCAACTCGTCGATGACCGTGGCGAGCCGCGGCGGATCGCGCCATGCCAATGCGAAAAGCGTCGGCCTCGCCGCCGCGAGACCGCGTTGCCGACGGCGCGCGACGGTAAGCCAATGCAAGGCGTCGGGGATTTCGGTCGCGCTCGGAATCGCGAGCGCCGCCTCTTCCGCCAGTTCCCAATCGCCGCAGCGCAAGCTGAGCCACGCGCGATGTGCCTTGCCGTGCGCTGGATCATAGGGCAAGTCCTTCGACGTTTCGGCCAGTTCCCGAAACAACGGCGCGAGAACGTCGTCCGCATTGGCGCCAAATGCGTCGCGCGCCGCCGGCGCGAGCCTGTCTTCCAGCATCGCGACTGCCGCGAGAATGCGCGTCGCGTCGCGAGGCGGCCGGTGCCATTCCAGGAGTGCGCCCGCCAGGATTTCGAGCGATGGCAAGGTGGGATAGTCGCAGGCCTCGGCACGCAGCTCGCTCACGCACTGCATCGCGCGTCTGCCGTCGCGCTCGCCGATCGCGCGCATCGCTTGATTCGCCAGCACGACTGCGTGCGAGTCGAGGAAGAGATCGAGTTGGACGTTCATGGTTCGCGCCACGGCCACGCGGCCGGATGCGCCCTCCGCAATTGGCACCCAAGTCCGCCGCGACCGAACAAGCATCGACGCGGCCAGCGCGCTCGTCCAGAAAGCACTCGAGCGCACGAACGATCAATTCGCCGCGCGTACTCCGTACGTCGTGCAATAGCGCGGAAGGCGGGCGTGGATGGCGTTCGGGATGATTTGTAACCCAAGATCCACGCGAGGTCACGCGCCACGCAACGCGCGTCTCCGGTGGCGCCGCCGATGCTAAACCGAATCGAGGACCGCGCGTGCAGGAGGGCAGGCACGCGGCTTCCTTCGGGTGCTCGCGAGCGAGGCGCGTGAGCGCGCCGAAGCCGGGCTCGAGTCGTTCGTCGAGGTTCGGCGCCCGCGGCCAGCCGGGAAACCGCGCGCGCGGTCAAACCGCCGTCGCTACGTCGGCTGCGCGAGCTTCCTCTGCAGTTCCTTGATCAGGTTCTCTTCGACATGAAGCGGCGCCGTCTCCCGCTTCGTCGCGGCGATGTCGAGCCGCAATTCGGACAGATACGAGTCGAGGATCTTCCTGAGAAGGTCACGTTCGGGCACCGAGAGGTCGAGGTTCATGCCGTTCTCCTTTTGCGATCGGATAGGAGTCCCTCTTCACGCAGATCGCCAGGTTCTCCGAAGGTTCGGTCAACGCCCTATCAGAATTTGCTTCGCTCGCTCGACATCGACGCGTTCCCGGTCACCAAGCGGGTCCTCGGCGCATTATCAGGGCGTGCCAATGCGTCGGGGCGGCTGCCAGGGAATCGATCACGTTGACAATGAGATCCTCGAAGTGCCGGGTGTTGCGCGTGGCCAGCGTTGCGCGTCGCGCCATCGCGATCCCGGCCATCTGCGTGACTGCACCTCAACCGGAAGGCTCCGATAGCTCGCCCAAAAATCCGGCGAAGCGTAATGAATCAAAACTTGGACGACTTGCCGGCTGCGTGCGCTTGCCGTGCTGGCTCAGCCCGAACATTCAATTTCCCAGCCTTGACGTCGACCTCGAACTGACGATCCCACATCTTGCCGTCGAACTCTGCGAACCGACGACGAAAGGCGGCAAGTTCGTCGTCCGAGAGGGCTTGGACCCTCTGCTCAAGATCGTTGACTTTGTCCATGCGGCCTCCGTCGGTCTCGATCTGCGGTGGAATGAACGTAGCGCTGGCCAATAGCGTTACGCAGCGACTTCGACGTACCTACAGCGCTCGACGCCTGCGGAATGGGCAAACCATCCTCCCCGAGACCCTCGATGAGAAGCTCGATGACTTCGCGGATCTCACGTTCAACCTCTTCCGGAAGTAGCGCCCGTGGCGACATACCCGGGAAGATCAGGCACGTAGACGGAGCAATTTTGGCCCGCAGTCTCGATCACGACCGCATATCATATGTTTCATTATCCCTCGGTCGGTGCCGCAAGCCAAAGCCGCGTAGCAAACGGGCCGGTGAGCTGAAGCGGGAATCGCTCGCAATTGCAGCTGTGATCCGATCATGCGCATTCCGGCGTCCCCGCTCCATAGGCCAAATGGCCGACGCCGAGCTCATGCGAGTGACCGGTTCGCCGTGTACTGGAAAACGTCACCTTCGGCGATGCCATAAGCTCCGGCAACTCCCGATGCAACTCGCCGAGATACGCGTGATGCCCTCAACGCGCCGCCTCCTTCAAATCGAACTCGCTTCCGCCTGACTTCGCCGGCGTAAAGATCGCCTGCAGCTTCGGCACCACGACCGCGGCCGTCAGCGCACGACAATCGAGCACCACGCGTCGTCCGTCGACGATCGCCTCGCCGCGCACCGGCGCGTCGCTCCCCGGGTAGTACTCGAGGGTCACGCGCGCTTCGTCGTATCCGTCACCCTCGACGAGGCGCTGCGCGGATCGCGCGCGCGAGCAGGCCGCCGCGCCGATCGACCTTCCAGAAATCCTTCCCCGACCATGCGCCGCCGCCATCGGCACACTCGGCCCGTACGCGTCCATGACGAGCTTCTTGCCGGGCTGCCCGTTGTCGCCGTTCGTGCCGCCGCACAAGAATATGCCGGCGCCGTTCGGCGCGATGCCGGGCGTCGCGCGGCCGGCGCACGCCGTCTCGACCGCGTCCGCCGCGAACGCGTTCAGGAACACCCAGTCGCTGGCTTCGTGATGATGCAGCGAGATCGACACCGCCCTCGTGCTGTTCATCGACGAGATTCAATACGTCGAGGACCAGCAACTCGTTGCGCTGATCACCGCACTGCACGAAACCGCACAATCGCGACTCTTGATCACGCTGGTCGGTGCGGAACTTCCGCAACTGCGCGGCCTCGATCGGCGAGAACTTTTTCGAGGCGCTCGCGGAGCAGGTGAGCCGACGCGTTGCGGGTCGCCCATCGTTCATTCGCCCATTCTCGTGCATTATCCTGTTGCGTTCGGATCGGGAGCCTACCCATGAGCGAGATCGGCAAGCACGTGATCAACATCGATCAACTGGAGCTCGAGCGTTTCACGAAGGGCGACTCGTTCGAGTCGAGTGGCGCGCGCATCGGCCCGCTGGTCGGGGCGACGAACCTCGGGTACTCGTACGATGTCGTGCCGCCAGGGAAGCGCGCGTGTCCGTTCCACAGCCATCGCGGCGAGGAGGAGATGTTCTTCATCCTCCGCGGCAGTGGAACGCTTCGCTACGGCGCCGAGACGCGCACGATTCGCGCAGGCGACATCATCTGCTGCCCGACCGGTGGGCCGGAGACTGCGCACCAGATCGTCAATGACTCGGATGGCGAGCTTGCCTACCTGTCGGTCAGCACGATGATGCCCGCGGAGATCTGCGAGTATCCCGACTCGAAGAAGATCGGCGTATTCGCGAAGGACCTGCGCCACATGACGCGTCGCGAGCACGACCTCGATTACTGGACGGACGAAGTCTGACATCGACGAGCAGCCCTACGACATGCAGCGCCGGCCGCGCTGCGTCGCATCGGGTCAGGGATGCAGCATGAGCTTCTGTACGCGCCAGTTGAGCAGTTCGCCGACGTAGAGCACGTTCTCCGACGGGCACGCGATCTCGTGCACCCAGCCGAATTGCTTCAGCTGCTTGCCCGATTCGCCGAGCACGCCAAGCACCTTGCCGTCGAGGCTCAGCTTGTAGATGCGTCCCGGATACGCGTCCGACGTATAGAGCACCTGATGCGGACCGGGTGTGATGCAGACGGTCCACGGCGCGCCGGGTGCCATCGTCAGCGGTGAGCCGGCGGCCTCGAGTTTCGCAACGTCGGGCACGGCGCCGATCGCCGGCGCCGCATCGGGCGCCACCGGCACGTCGATCCTGATTTCGCGCTTGAAGTTGCCATCGCCATCGAACACCTGGATCCGGCGATTGCCGCGGTCGGCGACGTAGATGTTGCCCTGCGCATCCGCGGCAATGTTGTGGGGTGTGTTGAACTGGCCCGGCTTGTTGCCCGGCTCGCCGAATGACTTCAGCCATTTGCCGTTCCGGTCGGCCTTGGCGACGCGCGAGTTGATGTAGCCGTCGCTGATGTAAATGTTGCCCTCCGGGTCCCACGTGACGTCCGTCACTTGCCGGAAGCGGCCCACCTCGGGCGGCAACGGCGGCTTCGGATGCTTGAGGGGACCCGTGTCCTCGTCGGACGCCTCCTGCTTGCGCCCGAACACCATCGCCACGCGTCCTTTCGGATTGAACTCGATCACCATGTCGGAGCCCTTGTCGGTGACCCAGATGTTGTCGTGCGGATCGATGCGCACCGAATGGCCGAACGACCAGGCGTAGAGGTTGTGGCCGATCTCGCGCAGGTACTTGCCGTTGCGGTCGAACTCGAGCAATTGCGCCGCGGCCGCCGCATAGGCGGGACCGGTCGTGTTGCCACGCGACAGCACGAAGACGTGTCCTTTGGAATTGACGGCGACGCCGGTGACTTCGCCGAGATAGAGGTTGTCGGGAAGCTTGAGCGGCTCGGGGATCGAGTCGAAGCGAATGACGGGCGCGCTCGTTTGCGCAAGCGCTGTCGCGCTGCAAAGGACGAGCGCGCCGATGAGCAGGTTCAACCGCATGATGCCTCCTTGGAAAACGCGAACGATCACCGCTGCGCCGCGCGCGTCGCGTCGCCGCACGCGTTGGTGTAGCTGAGAATGACCGTATGGCCGAGCACACCGTCGCGCACGCAAATGTCGAACGTCTTGCCCTGTTCGAGCCGGCGCCCGACCTTCTCGGTCGGCGAAAGTCGGTGCCGCATGCGATCGATGTCGACGTCGACACGATAGGCGACACGTCCGTGATCGTCGGCGTACGCCTTGCGCTCGAGTACGGTCAGCCCGGTCGTGCGAAGCGGCGCGCGCAGCGCCATGTTCGCGAACAGCGCGGCGGCGGGCACGAGCACCATCGCGGCGAGCATCGCGACCACGACGACGGCGATCGGGGCCTTGGGTGCGATCAGCGGCGCAGTCACGGTACCCAGCACGAGCCCTGCGATCAGTCCGAGCGCCGCCGCCTCGGAAAACAGGCGCGGTCCTTCGAGCGTCCGCGGCAGCGTGATGCCGAGTACCGCCAGACCGAGCGCGATCAACGCGATGCCGCTCCCGAGCACGATGTAAAGACGAGCGCCGACGCGATCGCGCGCGGGATCGATCTGACCCGCTCGCGGCGCACGCTCGCGCAGGACTTCGACGATGCGCGTGACATCGGCCCGGGCGAACACGTCGATCGCGATGTCGATGCGCGTGCCGTCGCGCCCGAAGACGCAAAGCCAGCTCCACGTGCCGGACTTGTAGACGTAGCCGCGGCGGATGCCCCACGCGACGACGTCGTCGAACGCGATGCGCCGGACGCTGCCAAACGACAGCGATACGAGCCCGCCGGGCTCGATCGCGATGGCGCGTCGATAGAACTCGACGACCGGCAGGAATACGACCGCAAACGCGACGCCGAGCCACGCGACGAGGACTTCGCCGCTGCGCAAGGCACCGACGACGACGAGTGCTACGACTGCGCCATACGCCAGCAGCATCATGACGAGGATTGCCTGCCGCGGTCGCATGACCCCTGCCGCGACCCGCGGCGGTTTCGCCGCCTCCTGCTGCACGCGCGCCATCTGTCCTTCCCCGTGCTGCCGACGGGTCGGAAGGATGCCAGACTTCAGCCGCGTGCGTCGACCTGGGGCCGGCGCTCCGCCGGAACGACCGTCACGCGGTGAAGGCCGGCGTTGCGAACGACCGTTACGTCGATCGCGCGCCCGATGCAGCTCGCTCCGAGCAGCCGCATCAGGTCGTCCGCGCCGCTCACGCAATGACTGTCGAGTGTGACGATGATGTCACCGACCTGCAGGCCGCCGCGCGCCGCCGCACTGCCCGCTTCGAC
>JAICLP010000107.1 GCA_025925475.1 Burkholderiales bacterium
GACGGTGCTCGACAACGCGGCGCTGGGTCTGAAGCTGCGCGGGATGCCGAAGAAGGAGCGTTATGCGCAGGCGCGGCGCTTTCTGACGATCGCGAACCTGCACGGCGTCGAGCACAAGTATCCGCACGAGCTTTCCGGCGGCATGAAGCAGCGTGTCGCCGTCGCGCGCACGCTGGCGAATGCGCCCCAGGTGATGCTGATGGACGAGCCGTTCGCGGCAGTCGATGCGCAGACGCGGATGGTGCTGCAGGAGGAGCTGTGCCGGATCTCGCTGCGCTCGCGGCTTACCGTCCTGTTCATTACCCATAGCGTCGAGGAGGCGATCTTCCTCGGCGATCGCGTGGCGGTCATGTCGCCCGGACCCGGCCGCATTCGCACGATCGTCGACGTCCCGTTCGCCCGCGATGCGCGCACCTGGAGTGCGCTCAACGCCGATCCCGCGTTCAATGCCATGCGCGATCGGCTGCTGGACCTCGTGCGCACGCCGCAATCGCAATCGCTGGAGGCGCGCGCCTGATGTTGCGCCTGCCGGCAACGGTCACTGGGTTGCTGCTGATCGCACTCGTCGCGTACTGGCTTGCCGGCGTCGTCGGCGAGCACGACAAGCTCGCGGCGATCGCGCCGCCGCCGACGTCGCGTGGTGATTACCGGATCACGCTGGCGTTCGCCCCCGAGCGCTTTCACCAGCTGCTGCTGCAGGACAAGGGGCGCCTCGTCGAGGTGCGCGGCAACGTCGTCTTCATGAAGGATGTCGACCCGGCCGCATTGCGTTCGATCGCACGCAACTACTGGGTGGAATCGGTGACGCGCTGGAGCGGGAGATGAGCGTCGGTGCCGTCCTTCGCGTACCGCTGTCGCGGGCGCGTCCACGTTGGCGATTCGGTGTCGCGGCGCGCGGATTCGCGGGCGTCCTGATCCTGCTCGCCGCATGGCAGCTCTCGGTACCGCTCGTGGGTCTCGGCCCGTACTTCTATCCCGCGCCGACCGACGTGCTCGCCGCATTCGTCGAACTCGTGCGCAAAGGCATCCTGCCGGTCTATCTCGCCGACAGCGTGATGCGCTACCTGACCGGTCTCGTGTGCGGGGCCGGCCTCGGCATTGCGTTCGGCGTGCTGATCGGCATGAGCAGGAAAGCGTCGCTTGCGCTGTCGCCGCTCTTCAAGTTCCTGTTCGCGATCGTCGAGGTCGCGTGGATTCCGATCTTCGTCGTCTGGTTCGGCTACGGCATCGAGACGATCGTGCTCGCGCTGATCTACGTCGTCTTTTTCCCGGTGCTCTACAACACGCTGCTCGGCGTTCGCACCGCACCGCAGATCCTCGTCAATGCGGTGCGCTCGCTCGGCGCGAGCCGCCTGCAGGTGCTTCGGCTCGTGATCCTGCCGAGCGCGCTGCCCGGGATCATCACCGGCTTGCGTCTCGGCGCGGGCTTCGCGTTTCGCGGACTCGTGTTCGCCGAGATGGTCGCCGCGAAGACCGGCATCGGCTACCTGATCTTCGAAGGCGCGCAGGCACAGCAGACGTCGCGGACGATCGTGGGCATGATCGTGATGGGCCTTCTGTGGCTCGCGATCGACCAGTTCTACCTGCGTCCGATCGAGCGCGCGACGATCCAGCGCTGGGGCCTCACGATCGACGCGGCGGAGCGCACGTGATGGCGCAACCGTCGGCGGCCACGATCGAGCGCGCACCTCGGCAGGCGCCGCGGACGACGCGCGGTCTCGACGCCGTGACGCTCGGCACACTGCCGTTTTTGCTGATCCTCGGCGGGTGGGCCTTGCTGCCGTACGCCGTCGACTATCCGCCGTACATGCTGCCGTCGATCGGCACGGTCCTCGATTACGCGCGCGAATCGGTCCTCGACGGCTCGTTGCCGCGCGACATTGTCGCGAGCCTTGCACGGCTCGCGATCGGCTTCGTCATCGGCATGGGACTCGCGATTCCACTCGGCCTTGCGATCGCGCTCAATCGCTACGTGGCCGACCTGTTCCGGCCGGTCCTCTCGTTCCTGCAGGCGATCGCCGGCATCGCGTGGGTGCCGTTGACGATCATCTGGTTCGGGATGGGCAACGGCTCGGTGATCTTCGTGATCGCGAACACGATCTTCTTCTCGGCGCTCTACAACACGGTGATCGGCGTGCAGTCGATTCCGCTTGCGCTGCATCGCGCCGTGCGCAGTCACGGCGGCCGTGGCCTCGCGCTGCTGTCGAACCTGATTCTGCCGGGCGCGATGGTGCAGATCCTTCTCGGCATCCGCACGTCGGTCGCGTACGGCTGGCGCGCGCTCGTCGCGTCCGAAATGATCGCCGGCAGCAACGGCCTCGGCTACATGACGATGGAGGCGGTGCAATGGCAGCGCACCGAGAAGATCATTCTCGGGATGATCGTGATCGGCGTGCTGTGGGTGCTGATGGATCGCCTCGTGTTCACGACGATCGAGCGCAGGACGGTCGCCCGCTGGGGACTGCTGCAGCGGTGAGCATGGGTGAACGAAGGAGGAGAGTGGTGATGCGGCGATTGATCGTCAATGCGATGCTGTGCGCGCTTGCGGCGCTGCTGCCGTCGAGCGTCGGTGCCGAGGCCGCATGGCCGACGAAGCCGATTCACTTCATCGTGCCGTTTCCGGCGGGCGGCCAGCTCGACGTCGTCGCGCGTCTCGTGGCCGATCGCGTCGGCGTCGCACTCGGCCAGCCGATCATCGTCGAGGTCAAGCCGGGCGCCGACGGCAACATCGGCACCGATTTCGTCGCGAAGGCCGCGCCCGACGGTTACACCTGGCTTGCCGCGAGTCCGCCGACGACGATTCAGCCGAGCGTGCGGCCGAAGACGCTGCGCTACGACCCGATCCGCGATTTCGCACCGGTCGCATTCATCGGCACGAGCCCGTTCCTGTTCGTCGTGCCCGCGTCGATCCCGGTGCAGACGCTCGCGCAATTCGTCGCGTATGCGAAGGCGCGGCCGGGGCAGATGTCCTACGCCGGCTCGGCGCGCGGTACCGTCGTGCACCTGGCGAGCGAGATGTTGAAGCACGACACCGGTATCGCGATGGAGATGATCGGCTACAAAGGGCAGCCCGACGCGATCGCAGACCTCCTGACCGCGCGCGTGCAGTTCATGACGCTCGGGCTGATCCTCGCCGAGCCCTACATCAAGGCGGGCAAGCTGCGCGCGCTCGCGGTGCTCGACAGCACGCGCTCGTCGCATCTGCCCGACGTGCCGAGCATCGTCGAGCTCGGTCATCCCGATCTCGTGATGAGCACGTGGTTCGGGCTCGCCATGCCGCACGGGACGGCGCAGCCGATCGTCGATCGCGTCAACGCCGAAGTGATGAAGGTGCTCGCTTCGCCCGACATCGCCGCGAAGCTCGCCGCGATGGGCATCGATCCCGCGAAAGCCAACACGCCAGCCGATTTCGGGACGTTCATGCGCAACGACGTCGCGCGCTGGAAGAAGGTCGTCAAGGCAGCGAACCTCGAGCTCGACTAAGCGGCATCCGGAATGAGCACGAGCACGCCATCGCAGCGCGCAGACGGATGGTTGCCGGGCGATCCCGGCGCGGGCTACGAAGGCACGATCGGCCGCACGCTGCGCGAATCGACGCCGTGGTGGCCCGCGCGAATGCGCGCACCTGCGAATGCGCCGAACGTCGTCGTCGTCCTGCTCGACGATCTCGGCTTTTCCGATTTCGGCTGCTACGGCAGCGAGATTCGCACACCGCGGATCGACGCGCTCGCGCAAGAGGGCCTGCGCTTCTCGAACTACACGACGGTGCCGATGTGCACGCCGGCCCGCGCGGCGCTCCTGACCGGCAAGAACCCGCACGCGGTCGGCTGCGGCTGGCTCACGTTCAACCTGCCGGGCTACCCGGGCTATCAGGCGGGCGAGATCTCGCGCGATGCGCCGACGCTTGGCGAGCTCCTGCGTGCGAACGGCTATTCGACATACGCCTCCGGCAAGTGGCACAACACCGCCGACTTCAACGTCCTGCCGTCGGGTGAGCGCGCGTCGTGGCCAATCCAGCGCGGCTTCGACCGCTTCTACGGTTTCATTGGCGGCGAGACGCATTACTTCGCACCGGCGCAGCTCGTCAGCGACAACGCGATCGTCGACAGCGATCGCTATCGCGACGGCTACTACGTGACCGACGACTTCACCGATGTCGCGATCGGCTGGCTCAAGGCGCACGTCTCCGCATCGCCGGACAAGCCGTTCTTTCTGTACCTGCCGTACAACGCGCCGCACGCGCCGCTGCATGCGAAGGACGACGACCTCGCGCGCTATGCGCATGCGTACGACGACGGCTGGGATGCCGCGCGCGCTGCGCGTGTCGGTCGACAGTCCGCGCTGGGATTGCATGCGCACGAATGGCCGCTCCCCGCGCGAAGCAATGGCGTGCCGGCATGGGAGAGCCTCGACGCCGACGCCCGGCGCCTGCACGCCCGGTTCATGGCGCTCTATGCGGCGGTCGTCGACAACGTCGACCGCAACGTCGGGCGCATCGTCGACTGTCTGGCAGCGCTCGGACGCCTGGACGACACGCTGATCCTCGTCACGTCGGACAACGGCGCCAACGGGATTGGCGGGCCTGAGGGCGCGATCAACAATCTCGCGAAGCGCCTCGTGCAGCGCGAGGATCCGGCGTGGGTGCGCGAAATGCTGGCCAGCGGCCGCGTCGGCGGCGCCGCGTCGTGGCCCGCGTATTCGCTTGGCTGGACCGACGTGTCGACCGCCCCGTTTCGCCTCTACAAGACGACGACGATGAACGGCGGCGTTCGCGTGCCGCTCGTCGCGCATTGGCCGCGCGGCATCGCCGATCGCGGCGCGATTCGGCATCAGTTCGTGCACGTCACCGACATCGTGCCGACGATCCTCGATCTGCTCGATGCACGCTATCCCGAGAGCTTCGCCGGTTATCGCACACGCACCCTCGACGGCGTCAGCTTTCGGCCGATGCTCGGTGACGCGACGGCGAAGAGCGCGCGCACACGGCAGCATTACGAGCTCGCCGGCAATCGTGGCTATATCGACGGGCGCTGGAAGATCGTCTCGCTGCAGCCGCCCGGCACGTCGATCGACCTATGCAACTGGATGCTGTTCGATCTCGAGAACGACGCAACGGAGACGCGCGATCTTGCCGCGGCGCAGCCGGAAAAGCTGCGCGAGCTCGTCGCCGCATTCGATGCCGACGCGTATGCGAACTACGTGTATCCGCTCGACAATCGCGGCGTGCGCCGCTCGCTCACCGTGCCGCCGTTTCTCGAAGCGAGCGTCAATGCGCAGCGGACGTTTTATCCCGGATGCGGGACCGCTGCGCTGGCCGTCGTCGCACCGATGATCGCCGACCGCGACTATCGGATCGAATGCGCGTTCGGCTACGACGAGGGCGACGAAGGCGTCGTGTTCGCGCTCGGCGATCCGATCGCAGGGATGGCGCCCTTCGTCCGCGACGCGCGCCTGTGCTTCGTCTATCACGGCGGCGAAGGCAAGCCGGTCGTCTGCGATGCGCTGCCGCTTCGTCGCGGCGACAATCGCTTCGTACTCGACCATCGCGCACAGGGCGCTCGGCGGGGGCGGGGGACGCTGTCGCTGAACGGCGAGAGAAGCGCCACGCTCGACATGTCGCCGACGACGATCCTCGGCCTCGGTGTTGGTGAAGGTCTCGACATCGGGTGCGATCGCAAATTGCACGTGACGCCGCTTTACGGCCGCGACGACGCGTTCGAATACACGGGCGCCGTGTCGCATGTGCGAATCGAGCCCGGTGCGCAGGCGCACGACAGTTACGCGAACCGGCCCGAGCGCGAGGCGCAGCGCGACGGGTATCAGTAATCAGGGATCAGGGATCGGGAATCAGGATCAGGGGGAGAGCATGATGCGTTTTCGTGATGTGATGCGTTTGATCGTCGTTTGTCTCGCGATGTGCGCATGGGCGACGGCAAACGCCGCGTGGCCCGAGCGGCCGATCAAGGTGATCGTCCCGTTTCCCGCCGGCGGGCAGCTCGACGTCGTCGTGCGGCTGATCGCCGACAGGATCTCGCCGGCGCTCGGGCAGCCGATCGTCGTCGAGGTGCATACCGGCGCCGACGGCAACATCGGCGCCGAGCTCGCGGCGCGCAGTGCGCCCGACGGCTACACGTGGTTCGCGACGAGCGTGCCCTTCACGACGCAGGCCGCGCTGCAGCCCGGCAAGCTTCGCTACGACGCGCTGCGCGATTTCGCGCCGGTCGCCAATCTCGGCACCGCGTCGTTCGTGCTCGTCGTGCCGCCGAGCGTTCCCGTGTCGACGCTGAAGGAATTCATCGCATACGCGAAGGCGCATCCCGGCGAGCTGTCGTATGCGGGAACGTCGGTCGGCTCGGTCACGCACCTGTCGACCGAAATGTTTGCGCGCGCCGTCCGCATCCGGATGGAGATGATTCCGTATGCCGGCATTCCCGCGGCGATGTCGGACCTTCTCGCGGGACGCACGCAGTTCATGTCCACCGGCGTGATTGCCGCGCTGCCATTGATCAAGGCGGGCAAGTTGAAGCCGCTCGCGATCCTCGCGCCGCAGCGTCAGCCGCAGTTGCCCAATGTGCCGACGATCGTCGAGGAGGGCTATCCCGACCTGACCATCGCCACGTGGTTCGGTCTGCTCATGCCCGCGAAGACACCGCCCGAAATCGTCCAGCGCGTCAACACCGAGATCATGAAGGCGATGGGCGACCCCGACGTGCTCGCGCGCTACCGGACGATGGGGGTCGATCCCGTCGCGCCGCACGCACCCGATGCATTCGGGCAGCTGCTGCGAAGCGAAATCGATCGCTGGGGCAAGGTCATTCGCGACGCGCACGTGACCGTACAGTAGTCGGCGCAACGCGACCGCAATGCACGACGTCCGCTAAAATCAGACGAACGATTCCTGGCCGAAACCTGCATGCCCGACGAGTTGCTCGACGCGATCGAAATCGAAACCGGCGCGGATCCCGATGCGGCGGTGATCTGGATGCATGGCTTGGGCGACGACGGCCGTGGCTGGTCGGAGGTCGTGCCGTCGCTCGGGTTGCCGCCGCATCTGGCGATCCGCTTCATTTTTCCGCACGCGCCCATCATGCCGGTCACGATCAACAACGGCATGCGCATGCGCGCCTGGTACGACATCCGGCAGGCGAACGTCAACGAGCGCGCCGACATCGCCGGCGTGCAGCGCTCTCAGGCACAGGTCGATGCATTGCTCGCGCGGGAAGCGGCGCGCGGCGTCGCGGCGAACCGGACGCTGCTCGCCGGCTTTTCTCAGGGCGGCGTGATCGCGCTCCATGCGGGCCTGCGCTTTCCATCGCGTCTCGCCGGCATCGTCGCGCTGTCGACGTATCTCGTTGCTCCGGATCAGTTGCGCGACGAGGCGAGCGCGGCCAATCGCGACGTGCCGATCTTCATGGCGCACGGCCTCTACGACCCGGTGATCGCGTTCGCGTGGGCCGAAGCCTCGCGCGACGTGCTGAAGGCGAATGGATGGCCGCTCGAATGGCACGCGTACCCGATGGAGCACTCGGCGGTGATCGAGGAGATCGTCGCCGTCGGCGCCTTTATTGCGCGCGTCTTGACGGACAGAAGAAGCGTGCAGCGTCAGCCGCTTACCGACATACCTTGAAGTCGTTTCGAGCTGCCCACCGACGCCTCCGCCGCTACTTTTTCGGCTCGAACTTGAGCGACGCCGAGTTCATGCAATAGCGCAAGCCGGTCGGCTGCGGCCCGTCGGAGAACACGTGCCCGAGATGTGCGTCGCACGCCGCGCAGACCACTTCGGTGCGGCGCATGTTGTACGAGTCGTCGCCGCGCTCCTCGACGTTCGTCGCAGCGATCGGCGCATTGAACGACGGCCAGCCGCAGCCCGCATCGAACTTGGTGTCCGACTCGAAGAGCGGCGTGCCGCAGCAGATGCATCGATACGTGCCTTCGGCTTCGTTGTCCCAGTATTCGCCGGTGAAGGGCCGCTCGGTGCCCTTCTGGCGCGTGACGCGGTATTGCTCGGGCGTCAGTTGCGCTTTCCAATCGGCGTCGCTCTTGCGCGTGGTGTCGTTCATGGCTTCATCGTCTCACTCGAGAAAGCGGCAGGATCGCCGCATGCGCTATAGTGGATGCTTCCCCGCGCATTCTTGCATGCTCCCCGCATTGGATAACGCGCCCGCCGAGTCGTTCCGCCGGGACGCACGCGTCATCGGTGTCATCGGTCTCGCGCACGCCGTCTCGCACTTCCTGCAGCTCGCGCTGCCGCCGCTGTTCCCGCTGCTTCGCGCGCAGTTCGACGTATCGTGGACGCTGCTCGGCGTCGTTGCCAGCACCTTCTACGTCGCGAGCGGTGTCGTCCAGTTCTGCGCGGGCTTCGCAGTCGATCGGGCCGGCGCGCGTCCGGTGCTGCTCGGCGGCCTCGCGCTTCTCGCGTGCGGAACGCTCGCGGCGGCGCTCGTGCCTTCTCCGGTGTGGCTCTTTGCGTGCGCGCTGATCATGGGCGCCGGCAACGGCGTGTTCCATCCGTCCGATTTCGCGGTGCTCAATGCGAACGTCGCGCAGCGGCGGCTCGGGCATGCGTACTCGATGCATGGCGTCGGCGGCAATCTCGGCTTCGCGATCGCGCCGATCGTGAGCTATGGCATCGGCGCTGCCTTCGGGTTTCGCATCGCGCTGCTGGCAATGGGCGGTGTGGGTCTCGTCGTGCTGGGGCTTCTCGCGAGCCAGCGGCGGATCCTCGTTTCGCATCGCGCGAGCGATGCGCATTCGACAACGCAGATGCGCAGCGTCGCGCTGTTCCTGCAGCCGGCGATCGTGCTGTGCCTGTTCTACTTCATCTTCCAGACGTCGGCGCTGATCGGGCTGCAGACGTTCCTGCCGAGCGTGCTTGCGACGGGCTTCAACGTCCCGCTGGTCCTGTCGACTTCGATCGTCACCGCGTACCTGCTCGGCGGTACCGCGGGCATCGTCATCGGCGGGTTCCTGGCCGCGCGCGCGGCGCGCCACGACCGTGTCGCGGCTGGCGGATTGCTGATCGGCGCGATGCTCGTCATGACGGTCGCCGCGAGCCTCGTCCCGCAGGCGCTGATGATGCCGGTATTCGTCGCCGTCGGACTCGCCGTCGGCGCGACCGGACCCTCCCGCGACCTGATCGTGCGCAATGCGACGCCGCGCGGCGCCGCGGGCCGCGTCTACGGCTTCGTCTATTCGGGCCTCGACATCGGCTCGATGCTCGGGCCCGTATGGTTCGGGATGATGCTCGATCATGGGCTCGCGCGCGAGGTGCTGCTCGTGATCGGCGCTTTGCTCGTCATCGCGATCGCGACCGTCGTGCAGGTCAGGCGCAGCGCTGCGTTGCGGCCGGCTTGAGCGAACTCGAACGGAGGAGGCGATGGATCTTGGCATCGCGGGACGCCGTGCTCTCGTGTGCGCGGCGAGCAAGGGA